>JAHHSE010000039.1 GCA_020025395.1 Oscillospiraceae bacterium | reverse complement strand
TCCTGGGAAATTTCCCCATCCTCCGTGGAAGAGGGGGGCAGTTCCGGAAGCTCCTCCAAACTGGAAAGTCCAAAGGAGCGGAGAAAGGCCTTCGTAGTGCGATAAAGGATGGGACGGCCTGGGACAGAGAGCCGTCCACACTCTTCAATCAAGCCTCGCTCTGAAAGAAGTCCCATTGTGTAAGCGCTGTCTACCCCGCGCAGTTGGTCCACATAGGCTCTGGTGGTAGGCTGAAAATAGGCAATGACAGCCAACACTTCCATCGCCGGCTGAGAGAGTCGGGCGGGCTTGCGGCTCTCCAATGCCTGACGAACCACTTCGGCATATTCAGGGGCTGAACAGAGCTGATAGGTGTTTTCCATCTTTACCAGCTGAATGCCTCTCTGTTCAAATCGATATTGATCCGCCAGCTGTTTGAGAACTCCTTCCGCTGTCTCTTTGTCAATTCCCAGCGCAAGACAGAGACGCTCTACTCCGATGGGATCCCCTGATGCGAACAGAATGGCCTCTATGGCACACCCAATCGTTTTCCCTTCTATGTCAAGCCCTCCTTACTCCACTTCGGCGGAAAATTCCGGAAGAGGACCTTCCCCTTCCTCTGTATAGGTAATGGTGCAGTCTCTTTCGTTCCCTGCCAGATGAACACGATGCGCCCGGCAGAGCTCCAAAATGGAAATAAAGGTTGCCACAATCTCACTTCTGCTTTGATTTCCCTGAAACAGGGCCTGAAACCGGATCACCCCATAACGGCACAGCCGTTCCAAGATCTCCGCCGCCTTTTGTGCCACGGGATATGGCTCCCGACCAACAATCCCTCCAAACGCTGTCAAGGGAGACGGGGAAGCGGGTTCCCCTTTTTCCAAAAGGGAACGGAGTGCGTAATACAGATCCTTCACCGGATACTGTCGGTAGACCTCCCCTGATTCCGGAAGATCTTCTGGACCTTTTGAAAGATAGTCCTGTCCCACCGCATAATGTTCAAACAGCTGAGGGATGACCGCCTTGATCTTCAGATAGCTCTCACGCCGCTGATGCTCCTCCAGGGAAAGGATGAGCCGCTCCGTCTCCGAGAGGACCTCTTCATCTTTGACGGAAAGGAGCATTCGGCTTTTGATATAAACCAAATGGGAGGCCATGGTGACAAACTCGCTGGCAATTTCCAGATCCATCTGTTTCCGCAAATCCATCCATTCCAGATACTGATCTAAAATTACGGTAATCTGAATGTCCTGGATTTCCATTTTATTCTTGCTCAAAAGGTGAAGGATCAGGTCCAACGGGCCGCTGAAATCCTGAAGCTGTTCGTCCTCCCGCCTCTTTACCACTTTCTCTAAATGATATGTGGGACCGTCCAATCCCTTCACCTCTTTTACATCCGTGTCATAACCAACTCTGCCGCCCAGAGACCCCCGCTACTTTGGAGCCATCCAGAGGAGGAAAGGAAATTCGTTTGATTCGCCCTCCCCCTTCTATATCAGTTTGAATTTGAAGCAATTTTGAACTGTTTTGCCGCAGAGAGCAGTTCTCCCGCACTTTCCAGGGCGGCTGAGGTCACATGGTCTCCACTGGTCAGACGGGCCAGCTCCCGGCAGCGGGCTTCCCCATCCAGTCCCACCACCTTGGTATAGGTCCGTCCTCCCCGCTCCCCTTTTTCCACGGAAAAATGAGTATCTGCCATGGCCGCAATCTGTGGAAGGTGCGTGACGCAGAGAACCTGCGCGTGTCCGGCAATGGATGCCATCTTTTCCCCCACCTTTTGAGCGGCCCGTCCGGAAACACCGGTGTCTACCTCGTCAAAAATCAAAGTGGTCACATCGTCATTTTCTGCCAGTACATTTTTCAATGCAAGCATAATTCGGGCCAGCTCACCTCCAGAGGCGACCTTGGCAATGGGCTTCAAATTCTCTCCCACATTGGCAGACATCAAAAAACGTACTTCATCCATCCCCGTCTGATCCATCCCATTTCCTTTGGGGGCGAACTCCACTTCAAACCGGATTTTTGGCATATCCAACTGGGACAGCTCTGAGGCCACCCGCTTTTGAAGGGCCTCTGCCGCCTTTTTTCGTGCGGATGTGAGCGTCTCACCCTTTTTGACGGCGGCATCCATGGCCTTCTTCATCAGCCCTTCCAGCTGGGCGATCCGATCCGCCGCACACTCAATCCCATCCAGCTCTTTTCGACATTGGTCCAAATAGTCCAGCATGGCTTCCACCGTATCTCCATATTTCTTTTTCAGGCGATAGATGATATCCAGCCGTCCCTCCAGCTCATCCAGTTCCCCCGGAGAGAACTCAAAGGTGCAGCGCACATCCCGCACCAGCTCACCCAGGTCATCGGCCGCGTAACGGACCTCAGAGGCCTTATCCGCCAGCTCGCTGAGCTGGTCGCTGATCCGCCCTCCATCCCGCAAGGCATTTTCCACATCCGCCAGCATAGAAGAAGCGCCCATATTCTCCTCATCCCCCAAGAGGGCGGTATAGGCGGTTTCCACCGCATCCATGAGCTTCCCCGCATTCCGCAGCAGATCCCGTCTCTGTGCCAGCTGTTCATCCTCTCCCGGTTTCAGTTCAGCCCGTTCCAATTCCTGTATCTGGAATTGCAGGGCATCGATTCTCCGCTGACGCTCCGCCTCATCCATCTGAAGGCTTTCCATTTCTTTTCGAATGGATGCCGCACGCTCATAGGCCGCCCGAAATTCGGAGCATTCCTTTTGCAGCGCTCCAAAACGATCCAGGTAATCCAAATGACAGCCTTCATCCAAAAGCTGCTGTCCATCGTGCTGTCCATGGATGTTGACCAGCTGAGCTCCCAGTGCTTTCAGCTGGGTCACTGTGCAGGGCCGTCCTCCCACTCGGCAGAGATTTCTCCCATCGGGCTGGATTTCTCTGGTCAGAAGCAACTCCCCGTTCTCATCCGGCCCAATCCCGTTTTCCTCAAACCAAGGAAGATTGGGCAGCTTTGTGAAAACCCCGCTGACCAGGGCGGACTTTGCCCCTGTGCGAATAAGGTCCCGGCTGGTCCGCTCCCCGATCACGGCACCAATGGCATCAATCACGATGCTCTTTCCCGCGCCGGTCTCACCCGTCAAAATGTTGAACCCCGCGTCGAAGGAAATATCCGCCTGCTCGATCAGTGCAATATTTTCAATATGAAGCAGTGAGATCATTTGTCTCCCCCTTCTTTACCGCAGCATCCCATGAATCACGGCGCACAGATTTTCCGCGGCACGATTGTCCCGCATAATCAAAAGCACTGTGTCATCTCCTGCCAAAGAGCCAACCAAATCCGGGATCTCCATACTATCTACCGCCGCTCCTGCCGCCGACGCAAGCCCCGGCATGGTCTTCACCACTACCATATTTTGAGCCACATCAAACGAAGTGACCCCCTCCCGAAAGATGGTTCTCAGACGATTGACAAAATTCAGAGGAGTGGATTGGCCGGAAACCGCGTATCGATAGGTCCCGTCTTTGGTCTGCTCTTTCACCAGATGGAGCTGCTTAATGTCTCTGGAGATGGTTGCCTGTGTAGATGGGATTCCCGCCTCCTTCAGCTCCGCAAGAAGCTGGTCCTGTGTCTCTACATCCTTCTCAGCAATAATTTGCAGAATGGTTTCCTGTCTGGTACTTTTCAACACGGATTACCCCCTACCGAGTTTTTCCCGCATGATGGAATAAAAACTCTTATTGGTCAGCCGAATCAATTTTGTCACCTTGGGGGAGCGGCGAATGGTCACCTTATCCCCTCCCAACGCCTTAAAAGCCTTGCCTCCATCTACAGAGAGATACACGCTTTTTCGGCTCTGTCGTTCGGTCATCACATCCACCACCCGATCCCGCCCGAGAACAAAGCTCTTGGTCTGAAGGGAGTGGGCGCAGATGGGTGTGATAATCAAATTTTCCGCCGTAGGCTCGACAATCGGTCCTCCCGCGGAAAGGGAATAGGCCGTAGATCCTGTCGGCGTTGAGACAATCACTCCGTCCCCGCCAAAATCCGATATCAGCATCCCATCCCCATACACGGAAAGGTCGATCACCCTGGCTACAGCCCCCTTGGTTATCACCGCATCATTCAGGGCCAGGTCTTCAAAAATCTTTCTTCCATGTCTCCACACCGTAACCTCCAGCATCATTCGATGCTCGGTGGTGTACTTTCCCGCGGTGATTTTAGACAGGAGAGAAAGCTCACTGTGCTCCAGTTCCGCCATAAAGCCAACAGAGCCCATATTGACCCCTAAAATCGGGATATCATGGGAAGTCACATCTTTGGCCGCATGGAGAATGGTCCCATCCCCGCCGAAACAGACCAGCAAATCCGCTGTTTCCAATTCCTTTTTTAAATCCCCAAATTCGATTCCCCTGGGCAGCTCCGCCCCATTTCCCCTTTCAAATCGAAAGGGGAGGCAGAGGCAGGTCTCCCCGCCGGCAGCCCGCAGAATGCGTTCTGCCGATCGGGCCGCACGAAGATTTTTATCCCGAAAGGGATTGGAGCTCAATATAATTTTCATGGGCGTTCCCCTTCCAGTTCTCCATGAGACCTTTCCACCAATGCCTTGAGATCTCCGCTGTAGGATGCCTCCTCCTGTGCAGACAGCCATCCTAAGTATTCAATATTTCCCTCCGGCCCCCGAATGGGTGAGAAGGTAATGTCCTTCACAGTGAATCCAGCATTTTTCGCATGGCTCATAAAATGCTCCAGAACCTCTAAATGAACAGCCGGATCCCGAACCACCCCCTTTTTTCCCACCTTTTCCTTCCCGGCCTCGAACTGAGGCTTTACCAGGCAGACCACCTGTCCCGTTGATTTTAAAAGGGGACGAAGGGCAGGGAGAATCAGGTTTAGCGAGATAAACGAGACATCAACACTGGCAAGATCCAGCGGGTCCGGAATCTGCTCCCTGGTCAGATGACGGGCATTGGTCCGTTCCAGGCAGATGACACGGGGGTCACATCTCAAACTCCAGGCAAGCTGACCATAGCCCACATCGACTGCGTAGACTTTTTTGGCCCCATTTTGAAGCATACAGTCCGTAAAGCCTCCGGTAGAAGCTCCTATGTCCCCGCAGACAAAGTCATGGAGAAGGATCGGCCAGACCTTCATTGCCTTTTCCAGCTTGAGACCCCCACGGCTCACATAGGCCAGGGTATTGCCTCTGATTTCGATCTTCTCCGACTCCTCCACCCCGGTCCCGGCTTTCTCCACCCTCTGTCCTGCCACATAGACCTGTCCCGCCATAATCAGTGCCTGGGCCCGATGGCGACTCTCTGCCATGCTGCGCTCCATCAAAAGCACATCCAGTCTTTTTTTAGCCACCCCTCACAACCTCCAGCCCCTTTTTGAAAATCGTTTCCTGGTCCAGCCCGCAGAGGCGACGCAGCTCTGTCACCGTTCCCTGAGGTACAAACCCGTCTCCCGTATTCAGCGTTACATATCCCTTTAACCGAATCCCGGTCTGTGTAAAATGCGCCGCCAATCGTTCCCCTACCGAGCCGGAGGAGGCGGCCTCCTCCACCACCAGCAGGCGTCCTGTTTCCTTGGCGGCAAGATCCAACGCTTCTGTCTCCAGCGGTGTAATACGATTTAATTTTATTATTCTCACGGAGATTTTTTCCTGCTCCAGACGGTCTGCCGCTCCCAAAACCAAGGCAGTCATGGTTCCATATGTGACCAGGGTAAGATCGTGTCCTTCCCGCAACAGAACGGTGGGGCGATCTCCTCTGTCCTCTGTATAGGACAGTTCTCCGCCTCGCGGATAGCGAATGGCGATTGGCCCTTTCTTTTGTGTCAAGGCGGCTGCAAGCATGGTCTCCAATTCTCTATAGCTGGCCGGAGCCCAAATGGACATCCCCGGAATGGTAGAGAGAAATCCCACATCATAGAGACCGTGATGGGTTTCCCCATCCTCTCCGACCAGGCCGGCCCGGTCCACCCCAAAAACAACAGGAAGCCCTTGAATGGCCGCATCATGGAGGAGCATATCATATCCCCGCTGAAGAAAGGTGGAATAGACCGCAAACACCGGGCGCGCCCCCTGCTTGGCCATACCGGCAGCCATGGACACTGCATGACCTTCCGCAATACCCACATCAAAACATCGATCCGGATACTGCCGGGCAAAGCTCTCTAAGCCGGTACCGGGAATCATCGCTGCGGAGATGGCACAGATTCCGGGATCCTCCTTCGCCAGTCTGCACAAAGCCTCTCCAAAAACAGCGGAGAAATTTTTCTCTCCCTTTTTCAGGGGTTTCCCGCTTTCCAAATGAAATTTTCCCACTCCATGAAAGGCATCGGGGGTCTGTTCCGCCGGAGGATACCCCTTTCCTTTCACCGTTTTAATATGGAGCAGCACAGGACCAAATCGATTTTCCCTGATATAGCGCAGAAGCCGGGTCAGATAGGCCACATCGTGTCCATCCACAGGACCCATATAGGTGAATCCCATGTTTTCAAACATACTGCTGGGCAGCATGGTTTCTTTCACCGCTTTTTTGATGCTGTGGGTTATGCGATAGATCTGCTTCCCGCCAGGGATTACTGCCATAGTCTTTCGATATCCCTGCTTAAAGCGGAGATACTGGGGCTTCAACCGCTGCTTCGCCAGGTGCTCTGCCACGCCTCCCACATTCTGGGTGATGGACATCCCGTTGTCATTCAAAATGACCAGCATGGGTTCTCCGCTCTGTCCCGCATTGGAAAGACCTTCATATGCCAATCCACCAGTCAGGGCACCATCCCCAAGCACAGAGATCACATCATATGTTTCATGCAGAAGCGTCCTTGCCCGTGCCATGCCCAATCCCACTGAGACCGAGTTTGAGGCGTGTCCAGCCACAAAGGCATCCTGTATACTCTCCCCCGGCTTTGGGAATCCGGAAAGCCCTCCAAAAGTACGGAGGCTTTCCATTTGCTCCCCCCGTCCAGACAGGATCTTATGGGTATAACACTGATGCCCCACATCAAAGATCAGCCGATCCCTGGTGAAGTCAAATACCCGATGAAGGGCAACGGTCAGCTCCACCATCCCCAAATTGGAGGCCAGATGACCACCGGTCCTGGAAACACAGCTCAAAAGCACGGTGCGCAGCTCCTGACAGAGCCGCTCTGCCTCCATATCATCTATTTTTTTTAGTTCCGGTAAACTTAATTTCAAATCGTTTCCTTCTTATCTGCCAAAATGCACGCCCAGCACACCGATTGCAATGCCCAGCAGGGCACCAAACAAAACCTGGAGCGGGGTGTGTCCCAGCAGCTCTTTCAGCTGCTTTCCAAAAATTTCCGGACGCATTTCCGTCCAATGGTCCATCATATAATTGAGAATCTTTGCCTGCTCTCCGGCTGCATGCCGCACATTGGCTGCATCATACATGACAACCAGGGAAAACACCGAAGTCACTGCAAACAGAGCGGAATCCCATCCCATCACCAGCCCTGTCGAGGTAGCGCAGGCACAGACAAAAGCCGAATGAGAGCTGGGCATTCCGCCACCGCTTAAAAACAGGTGCCAGTTCAGCTTTCCTTCTGTCATCAGAATTACAACAACCTTGAGCGCTTGGGCCATGGCCCAAGCCAGAATCGCCAGGTTCAAAATCAGGTTTCCAGTTAAAAAATCTGTGATCGACATTGTTCACACCATTTGCTTTCAGCGATTTCGACCAGCCAGTTTCTCTGCCAGCCAGCGATGAAACCCTATATCCTGGAACCCATCCAGAGCGGAAACAGCCTCCTGGGTCAGCCTGTTGACCATCTCACGGCACACATCCAGCCCCTTTACGGTCACATATGTGTTTTTCTCACTCTTTGCATCTGAACCCACCGGCTTTCCAATTGTGGCCTCATCTCCGGTCACATCCAAAATGTCATCCTGGACCTGGAAGGCCAATCCGATTTTTTCCCCATAGCGGACCACCGCCTTCCGAGTCTCTTCCCCACCACCTGCCAGAAGACAGCCCATCTCAGCAGCAGCTGTCATCAGAGCCCCGGTTTTCAGTCCATATAGCTCGGTCAATTCCGAGGCTGTAATGGTGTGGCCCTCCCCCGCCATATCCAGAATCTGACCGCCGACCATTCCACGGCTTCCCGCCGCTTTTCCAAGACAGGCCGCAGCCCGAATCACCCGCTCGGCAGGAAGATTCCCAAACTCCTCCAGCATGACCTCAAAGGCTCCGGTGAGCAGGGCGTCCCCCGCCAGAACAGCTGTGGCCTCCCCGTAAATCTTATGATTGGTGGGCTTTCCACGACGAAGGTCATCGTCATCCATACAGGGAAGATCATCATGAATAAGTGAATAGGTGTGAACCATTTCCACCGCACAGGCAAAGGGAAGGGCCTCCTCCACATTCCCGCCGCACATCCGGCAGGTCTCCAGCAGAAGGATGGGACGAACCCGCTTTCCTCCTGCCATCAGGCTGTAAAGAATGGAGCCATTGAGATCCCCATAAGGCTTCCGCTCCATCCAATAGGTCTGAAGCCAGGTCTCAATGCGTTTGATATCCTCTTGCTGGCGCAGTTCCCAGTCCATCAAATCCCCTCCTCAAAAGGCACCTCTGTCAATTCCCCTTCTTTGGTGACGGTCAGCTTGGTCACACGCTGCTCCGCCTTTTCCAGCTGCAGAGTGCATTGTTTCACCAATTTGGCCCCCTCTTCAAACAAGGTCAGAGATTCCTCCAGCGGAGCCTCCCCTCCATCCAATGCTGCGACGATTTCTTCCAGGCGGGTCATCGCCTGCTCAAAGCTCTGCTTCTTTTCAGCCATGCTTTTCCACTCCTTTTACCTGGCACTTCAATGTCCCATCCGTAAGCCGCAGGGAAATCACTGACTCCGTCTGCACGTCCCGGACGGAATGGAGAACCTGTCCTTTTTGATCTCTGGCAATGCCGTATCCTCGTCCCAGCACCTTCATAGGGCTGAGGGCATCCAGGCCGGCAGCCAATCGTCCCAGTTCGCCTTTGGCTTTCGACAGCTGATTGGTCAGTCCATGGATCAAATGGCGCTGATGGTAGTCCAAAAGCACTCTCTTATCCTCAATCGGCGCCATGGGATCTCTCAACACCCTTGCACGGGAAAGGGCCTCTACCCGTTTTTTCCCCTGAAGCAATCGGCTTTCTACCGCCTTTTGCATGGCAAGTTTTCTGCTTTGCAGAACTTCCATGATTTCTCGGAGATCCGGAGTTGCCAGCTCTGCCCCATTGGAGGGGGTAGCGGCCCGCAGGTCCGACACATAGTCGGAAATGGTCACATCCGGCTCATGCCCAACCGCGGAGATGACCGGAACCGGACAGGCCCGAATGGCGCGGGCCACCCCCTCGTCATTGAAGCACCAGAGATCCTCCATGGAACCACCTCCCCGGCCTGCGATGACCAGGTCGATTCCCTCACAGGCAGACACCAGAGAAAAGGCCTGACAGATCTCTCCGGGCGCCTCTCCCCCCTGGACGCTGGCAGGGATGACCACGACCTGACTGATGGGCCATCTGGCCTTTAAAACACGGAGCATATCTCGGATCGCAGCCCCCGCTGGAGAGGTGATCAAGGCAATCTTTTGCGGGTATGGGGGCAGGGGCCGTTTTTTGCCGGGGGCAAACAGTCCCTCTGCCGCCAGTTTGCTTTTGAGCTGCTCAAAGGCCGCATGAAGATCTCCCACCCCGTCTACCGTCATATCCCCACAATAAAGCTGGTACTGACCGTCTCTGGGGAAGACCGTAACCCGTCCAAGCGCAATGACCTTCATACCGTTTTCCGGCCGAAAACGGAGGCGGACCGCATCGCGCCTAAACATCACGCAGCGGATCGATCCCTCCCCATCCTTCAGAGAAAAATAGTGGTGCCCGGAGGGGTAGCATTTATAGTTGGAAATCTCCCCGCGCACAAACAACCTTCCCAGAGTCTTATCTCGATCCAGATATGATTTGATGTATTGGTTAAGCGCTGTGACTGTAAAAGCAGGAAATTCAGCCATTTACCCTCCTCCTTTCAACGCTCTGTGAGTCAGAATGGCCACGCCCATTCCATTGTCTGCCGCATACTGCGGCAAGGCAAAAATCACCTGTCCGCAATTCTGCATTCTCTTTCTCAATCGGGTGTTTGAGGTCACTCCGCCGGAAAAGAGAACCGGATAGTTCGGATAACGCTCCTGTGCGGCCTCTGTCACCCGATAGACAGTATCCGCAATGGTATTTAGTACAAAGCCCGCAACATGGGAGGGAGGCTCTCCCCGCTCAATCTGCTGCTTTACCTTGTTCTCCATCCCGGACAGGGAGAAGAAGAGACCATTTTGTTTGACCGAGAATCCCCGGATTCCATTTTCATCCCCGGCCAATTGGTCCAGTGCCTTCCCCGCTGGAAAGGCCAGTCCAAGCTGCACCCCGGTCCGATCGATCAGCTGACCCACCGAAAGATCATTGGTGCCGCCGATCCGTTCCGCTTCCACATTGGCTCCCTTTGGCGTCACCAGGAGCAGCTCCGTGGTCCCTCCAGACAGGTGCCACGCCAAGTGGGGACGGTCCAAAAGCTCCATATTCCCGCCTGACCAGGCCGCAGCAGCGATATGACCCTGTTGATGGGAGCATTCAAAAAAGGGAACCCCCAGAATGTCTGCCAGCCCACGGCCTTGGGATACACCGGCCAGAAAGCAAGGCATATAAGACCCCTCTGCCGCCCTGGGGCGGGAGCTGGCTCCCACCCCGGAAATGGGGACAGTCAGCCGTCCTTCCTCCCGCAGGGTATGGAGCAGCTTGGGAAGCCGCTTGATATGCTGGAACAGAGCCTCACTTTGACGAAGGCCCAGGGTTCCCTGCGGCACTTCCAGTAATTTCCCCAGCCCATATCCGGCCTCTCCATCAAACAGAGCCACAGAGGTGGTGTAGTTGCTGGTATCCAGTCCTAAAC
>JAHHSE010000038.1 GCA_020025395.1 Oscillospiraceae bacterium | reverse complement strand
CTCCGGAGGTGAGCGGCAGAGGATCTCCCTGGCCCGTGCCATTTTAAAAAATGCCCCCATTGTGGTTTTGGATGAGGCCACCGCCTTTATGGACCCGGAGAATGAGGAGCGGATGAACGCGGCGATTTCCCAGGTGATCTGGGATAAAACCGTGATTGTGATCGCCCACCGACTGCCCTCTATTATTCATGCGGATCAGATCTGTGTCATGGACCGGGGAAATCTGCTGGCGGTGGGCACCCATCAGGAGCTGCTGCAAGGCTGCGAGAAATACAAGAAGCTTTGGCAGGCGGCGGAGGAGAGCTCTGTCTGGGGCGTTGAGACCGCACATACAGGAGGTGGCAAAGGATGATTCGTCTCATCAATCGTATTTTGAAGCTGTCGGGGAAATACAGAGGAAGGATTCAGGCGGCATTTCTCTTTTCCTTTTTAAAGGCGGTTCTGGTTCTTTCCCCCATCACCCTCTCCTTCTTTGCGCTCAGCGCATTCTATCAGGGGACGGTGGATGCCTCCTTCTGCCTGAAAATTGGCGTGGGGATGGGGGTCTGCCTGGTCCTGATGATCCTCTTCCACTTTATCTCGGATCGGATGCAGTCCACCGCCGGCTATATGCTCTTTGCGGACCTTCGTATGGAGCTGGGAAAACACCTCCGTAAAATGCCCATGGGATATTTTACCGAGGGGAACATAGGGAAAATCAGCTCGGTGCTGTCCGCAGATATGCTGTTCATTGAAGAGAATGCCATGTCTGTTTTGGCGGATATGATGAGCTATATCTTCTCTCAAGTGGTAACTGTGGTATTTCTGTTCCTTCTGAATGTTTGGCTGGGGCTGGCCGCCGCCCTTCTGTGTGTGGGAATCATCCTGATTGCGGGAGGAATGAACCGAGATGCCTTGAGGCATGGGGCGGTCCGCCAACAGCAGAATGAAAATCTGACCAAGTCGGTGCTTGATTTTGTGGAAGGAATTGGTATTATCAAGACCTACAACCTGTTGGGAGAGCGATCCGAAGAGCTGACCTCTAATTTTGAGGAGTCCTGCAGGACCAGTCTGGCCTTTGAAAAGAATCAGGCACCCTGGGCCGCCAAGCTGAATATTTGTTATGGACTGGCCCCTGTTGTGGTGTTGGCGGCAGCGGCTTTTTTATTCATGACCCAGGGACTAAGCCCCACTTTTTTTGTGGGGATGCTGCTCTTTGTCCTCAATCTCTTTGTCCCCATTAAGACCCTGTACAGCCAGGCGGCCCGGCTGACCGTGATGGACAGCTGTCTAAACCGCATCGAAGCGCTGTTTTCCCAGCAGGAGCTGCCCGATACCGGGACCGAGAGCATCCCGGAGAAGGGAGAGGGGCCTGAGGTGGAGTTTCGGGGTGTCAGCTTTGGCTACGGAGAAAAGGAGGTCCTCCATCAAATCTCCTTCTCTCTGGAAAGAAATCAGATGATGGCCCTGATCGGACCCTCCGGGGGAGGAAAATCCACCATTGCCAGCCTGTTGGCCCGGTTTTGGGATGTGTCCCAGGGAGAGGTGCTGATTCGGGGGAAAAATGTAAAAAACATCCCTCTCTCTCAGCTGATGGATCACATCAGCATGGTCTTTCAGAGGGTCTACCTGTTCCGGGATACCATTTATAATAACATCTCCATGGGCCGCCCTGACGCTGCAAGGGAGGAGGTGATCCGGGCGGCAAAAAAGGCCCGCTGCTACGATTTCATCATGGACCTCCCGGATGGCTTTGATACCGTGATCGGAGAGGGGGGCGCTTCCCTTTCCGGCGGCGAAAAACAGCGGATCGCCATTGCCCGGTGCATTTTGAAGGATGCCCCTATCGTCATCCTGGATGAGGCCACCGCCAATGTGGATGTGGACAATGAGAGCTATATCCAGCAGGCCATCAGCGAGCTGTGCCGGGGTAAGACCCTTCTGGTCATCGCCCACCGCCTCTCTACCATCCGAAACGCAGACCTGATCAAGGTGGTATCAGAGGGGCGGATCGTTCAGTCCGGCACCCATGAGTCGCTGATGAAGGAAGAGGGGATCTATCGGAACTTCGTGACCCTGCGCACCAACAGCCTGGGCTGGAGCGGAAAAGGGACCCGGATCTCCTGATGATTAGAGACGGATCGGTTCATTTATGTCAGCACCAGGTGAGCCACCCCATAGCCCATCAGAAAGCAGCCGGGGAAGGTGAGAAGCCAGACAGCGCCGATTTGATTTGCCACCCGGAGATCAGCCCCCTGACCGGAGACCATGCCCGCCCCTAAGATGGCTGCGGTCTTGGCGTGGGTGGTGGAGAGGGGAAAACCGAAGAGGGTGGCCGGCAGGAGACAGAACCCGGCCCCCAGATCGGCGGCGAAGCCCTCTCTGGGGGGGAGGACAGTCATTTTCTCACAAAGGGTGTCAATGATCCTGCGTCCGGAGAGCAGGGTGCCAAGGGCCATGGTGAGGGAGACCAGGGCGATCAGCCAGAGGGGAGGGATGGGAGGGCGCCCTCCGCCCTGAGTCAGGGTGAAGCCCAGAAAGAGGATGCCCAGGAACTTCTGACCGTCCTGTGCCCCATGGAGAAAGGACATGAGTCCGGCACCCAGAATCTGGGGAAGGGCATAGTTGTTTCTCCGAGGGAGAAGCCGAGTCCAGAGGCCGCCCAGAAGGAAGCCGACGGTCAGGGAGAGAAGGAGACCGAAGAGGACTTTGCCCCAGGCGAACCAGTGGATGGCGGAGAGGGAGCCCTGCAAGGCCACCGCCGCCCCGGTTACGCCCGCCACCAGCGCGTGGCTTTCGCTGGTGGGGATTCCGAAGATCCAGGCCAATGTGGCCCAGAGAAGGATGGCGATGAGAGCGGCGGTGAGGGCGGAGAAGGCGGTGAAGGGATTCCCGCCGAAGTCGGCGATCTCATAGACCGTATCCATCACCAGGGGGGAGAGGGAGGAGAAGAGCCAGACCCCCAGAAAATTGCAGAGGGCGGAGAGGGCCACCGCCCGGCGAAAGGGGAGGACGCCGGAGGAGACGGCCGTGGCGATGGCATTGGGGGCGTCGGTCCAGCCATTTACCAGGACTACAGCCAAAAGGAGCAGAGAGAAGAGAAACACAGAAACCACCTCCCCACACTCTATTCCGAAGAAGGCAGGTCCATGCCTGTTTGGGAGAAAGGGGAGAAAATCGCTTTGATTGGAGAGTCAGAATCAAAATCGGAGTGCATCCATTGGGATACACTCCGATTTCACATTCCAAGGGGGATTAAATAATTTCTAAAAAGGCCAGAACCAGCAGAACGGCAGTAACCAGGATCAGGCCGGAGACAATGGTGGGGGCATAGTTAAATTTGGACTTGGCCTGACCGGCAGACTGGCTGGGAGGCACCAGTCCGATTTTTCGGAGGGTGCTGACCACGGGGGTATAGACGATCATAATGAGGGCGGAGTTCAAAGCGCCTTTGATGAGGTTGAAGGGGATGATGAGGGGGATCAGCATATCCAGCACGGCCTCTCGGGGGATCTTGAAAAAGTAAGGAGTGACGATGATGTTCCAGAAGATCATTGTCACGGTAAGACAGGCCACACCGGTGACGAGGCCCAGAACGGCGTGGGTGGTGTTGTGCTTCCGGCGGTAGACATAGGCCGCGGGACAACAGAAGATGGCGGTGGCGATGATGTTCATAATGAGGCCTTCCAAGCCCGTGTCGCTGACGGTGAAGAATTCCAGGAGAGGGACCACAATGGACAGGAGCAGGGCGGAGAGGGGGCCATAGAGAATTCCGGCGATGACGATGACGGTGTCCTTCACATCCACGGAGAGGAACCCCCCGATGGGGGGGATGATCTTACAGGCGCACATGACGGCATAGGCCAGGGCGGTGAGCATGGAGAGGGTGACCAGGGTCTTGGTGCTGTAGAGAGACTTACGGTTGGATGCAGCGGTGAGTTCTGACATAAAAAAACCTCCCAAATGATAGTAACATCCGAAAAGTGATGCCTTCCGGGTGTTAAACATAAGGAGGGTGCGGATTTAACACACATCTTCTTCCATCCAGACTTCGTGCGAATGCACGTCACTGTCGGTCCCGGAATTGCACCGGGTCAGTGGCTCCTTGAGCCAGTCGCGGACTGTACCGCCGATCGGGATTTTCACCCTGCCCTGAAGACATTTCATTCAGTTGTTCTGTATTTATTATACAGGAATGCAGGAAAAAAGCAAGGGGAATTTTTCGCCTTCTGAGAGGAAAAAACAGAGAATAGAACAAATATTCTAATTTTTATTGACAAGGGAGAGGAAAAAAGGTATGATAGGGAAAAAAGGGGGGAGGAAAATGAGAGAGACAACCTGCTGTTTTACAGGACACAGGCCTTCCAGGCTGCCCTGGGGGAATCGGGAGCGGGATCCCCGCTGTGTGGCGCTGAAGGCGGAGCTGGCCCGCCGGGTGGAGGCTCTGTATCACCGGGGGTATCGGCATTTTATCTGCGGGATGGCTCTGGGCTGTGATCTCTATTTCTGTGAGGCGGTCCTGGCCCTGCGGGAGCGGTTTCCGGATCTTCTGGTGGAGGCTGCGGTTCCCTGTCAGGAGCAGGCAGACAGCTGGTCTTCGGAAAACCGACGCCGATACCAAAGTCTGTTAGAGCGCTGTGACTGGGAGAGCCTCATCCAAAAGCACTATGATCATAGCTGTATGCACCGGCGGAATCGGTATATGGTGGATCACGCCTCCCTGGTTCTGGCGGTTTATGACGGACGGGGAGGGGGGACCTGTCATACGCTGTCCTATGCCCTCTCTCGGGGAGTAAAGACCGAGCTGATTGATTTGAATCAATACGAGATAAGCAGATAAGAAGGCCGAGCAGAAGTGCCCCTCACGGTCAGCAGAAAGTCCGAACCGGACTTTCTGCTTTTTTGCTTGACAGGGCTGGATGTATCTGATATATTAAGCAAGTACTTAATTAATTAAATGCTTAGGAGGTATCAGCATGGCATCCAAACAATATGCCTGGGTAGGGAGGGACTGCGTCAGCTGCGGAAGCTGCCTCAAGGTATGTCCCATGACGGCCATCCGGATCTGGAAGGGTGTGGCGGCCAGAATTGACAAGGGGCGCTGTGTGGGCTGCGGAAAGTGTGTCCAAGAATGTCCGGCGGGGGTCATTGCGCTGGCAAAGCGGGAGGAGACGGCATGAAGCAGGGAAAGAAACAGTGGTATGAGTATCTCTGGATCGTGACCCCCATCTATCTGGGGCTGGGATTTTTCAACATCCTCTTTGCCTGGCTTGGGATGGTCTTTTTCTGTCTCCCCCTGCTCATCGCCATCTTTGGGGGAGAGAAGCGCTACTGCAACCGCTACTGTGACCGGGGTCAGTTCTTCCAGCTGCTGGGGAAGAAGCTGAAGCTCTCAGGCAATCGGCCCACCCCCCGGTGGATGCGGTCCAAGGGGTTCCGGTATGGATTTCTGATCTTTTTCTTCGTCATGTTCTTTCAGATGCTGTACACCACCTGGCTGGTAGGCAGCGGAGCCAGGAACCTGGGGGAGGTCATCAAGCTGTTCTGGACCTTTCAGGTCCCCTGGCACTGGGCCTATCATGGGGAGGCGGTGCCCCCCTGGGTGGCACAGTATGCCTTTGGGTTTTACAGCATGATGCTCACCTCCACCCTCATCGGCCTGATCGTGATGGCCCTGTATAAGCCCCGTTCCTGGTGTGTTTTCTGTCCCATGGGGACCACCACCCAGCTCATCTGCCGGCTTCGGGCGGGAAGGCCGGAGGAAGAGGAGAGAAAGTGCGGTGCCTGCTGCGGACAGAAAGAGGAGGGCCGAGATGCGTGAGCAGGCCGGACAGGTTGCCGAGCTGATGAGCCTTTTGGCCAACGAAAACCGACTTCTTATTCTCTGCGCCCTGTTGGAGGGGCCTATGACGGTGGGGGAACTGGGAGAGGAGGTCCGGGAGATTACGGGACCTGCCCTCTCCCAGCACCTGCATAAGCTGCGGGACGGGGGCCTGATCTGTTCGGAAAGGCAGGCTCAGTATGTGCGCTATTCCATTGCGGATGAGCGGATTCGGGAGCTTATGGATCTGCTCAAGCGGGCCTACTGCACCCGGGAGGGATAAAACGGATTTCATCTTTTCCTCCGGGGGTCCATCTGGTATAATGGGGAAAGGGCGGAAGAGGAGGTTCCTCCGGCCCCCTGTTGAACTGGACAAGAGAGGAGATCATATTGATGACGGATCGTGAATTGGTTGAAAAGGCTTTTTCCATGCTGGAGTATGCCTATGTACCTTATTCCAAATTTCCCGTAGGGGCGGCCCTGCTGATGAAGGACGGCACGGTGTTTACCGGCTGTAATGTGGAGAATGCGGCCTATGGGTCTACCATCTGTGCGGAACGGACGGCGATTTTGAAGGCGGTGAGCGAGGGGCATCGGGACGACTGGGTCCGGATTGCCGTGGTGGGCAATTCCCAGGACTACTGCTGGCCCTGCGGGGCCTGCCGTCAGATGCTCTATGAGTTCTGCCCACAGCTGGAGGTGCTGGTGGCCCGAAAGGACCATGATTTTGTAAAGCTCTCCCTGGCGGAGCTTCTGCCCCGCGGCTTCGGCCCCAAATCGTTGGAATGAGAGAACGCGGACAGGCGGAAGTGACCCCAGGACGATCTTTGGACCGTCTTGTGGTCAGAGGAAACTTCCTTCTGTTTGAAATCCTTCCTCTTGGAAGAAGAAAGCGCCCCCTATGTTAGAAGCAGATCCTGCTGTCTTACATAGGGGGCGCGGTTTAGGTCCGCCCTGTCCGATTTTTTACGGCTCTGGATCAGGGGGACGGAAGGGGCGGTCAGCGGATGTTTTGTCAGGGCCGCTTTTCCGCCGGGGATGAGTGGAGGACTTATCCGAATATCTGGGAGTTGACCCAGGCGGCGTAGTCCTCGATGCTGGTTTTGTCATGCTGGTCCACATATCTGGTGGAGGGGAGATTGAATCGGTGGCAGTGCTGGAGTACCATATTCGACGCTGTACGGTGAGCCTGGGCCAGGGCGGCGGGGTTTCCAAAGTCCGCCTTGGCGTACACATCCAGAATCTCCAATCCGGTGACGGAGGAGTCGTGGAAGAGGGCGGGGTTCCAATAGCGCCCGGAATCAATGTGCTTGTGCTGGGTGTCGTAGAGCATCTTTCGGTGCTGCTCATAGAGGCGGTCCACCGTCTGACGGAACATTTTTCCCAGCGCTCCATGGTCGGCGGCAAATTTCTTGGCGGCGGCCACAGTGACCCCTGTCTTGCCATACTCCACAATGTTCAGGGTGCCTCCGTGTTCCCGGAGACTGTCCTCCAAGATCCGACCCACCTTATGAAATTGGAAGAGATCGGCGGCGGAGGTATCAGCTCCGGCAATGGTGAGGCGGGTCCGAACCTGGCGGATATCCATCTCCTTTCCGGCCTTGCTCTGTTCCGCCAGCTCCCGCACCACCTGATCCACTTGGCCCCTCAGGACAGAGATATCCTGCTGGGTGTACCGGCCTCCGGTGAAAAAGTCCAGGGTATCCTTGACAAAGGCATCCAAATCGGTTTTGCAGACCTCGGAGGTAATGGCTCCCTTTGCCGCAAGGTGGCGGGCCGCGTCGATCAGGGTGCCTCCGTCCTGGCGGAGGAAGTCGTGGAGCACGGTCTCCCCCCGCTCACTGGCGGGGATCCGTTCCAGGCGTATGCTGCAGGGGTCATCGGTGTAGTAGTCATAGGGGTCCAGCATGGGCCTTTCCTTGGGAGGGAAGGAGACGGTAACACGCTCGCCGGCGTGTTCGGCGTTTTCCTTCCAGGTGATGGTGCCGGTTTCCATATCAATGTGCCCCACCTGATCGGGGACGGTGAAGGAAAAGGAGTCCGGCATCTTGATGGGGCCGTAAACCTGATCGGAGGGGACATAGGTATCCGTGGAGGGCCGATGGTGTTCAGACCATTTGGGAGGCGTCCCGGTGGAGTTGGGTCCCCGCCCGGTGATGTCCAGCAGCTGGCTTTGATCCGCAATATATCCTGTTTGGGAGGGGAAGGGGTGATAGGGGTGATAGCCTGAAAAGTTGACTGCCATTTCTTGACACATCCTTCTTCAATTTTATGAGTTTTTATCCCTTCTCATATTCTTTATCGACCTTAAAAAGGATTTACTTAAGGGATTGGCGTGCATTTCATGCGGCACCGGAATTGGTTAAGGGGGTTTTCTCTGTTTTGCCGAAGGATTTCTTTGGGACGGACTCTTTCTTTTTGGAGCGGATGGGACGATAATCTTGATAAGAGGGAGGTGAGAAAGGATGGCAGATTTTCTGATCGACCCCAATCGCTATCAGCATCGGATGCGGCAAAATCAACAGACAGAGCAGAAGAAGAGTCCGCAGGCCCAGGAACCGGAGGAGGAGAAGGAAGCCAAGAAGCCCGAGGAGCAGGCGGCTCGGCAGGAAAAGCGGGCGGAGCGCCGACGCACCCCGGAAGAGCGTCGGATGGATCGGTATCATGGGCTGGTGAACTGGCTCCGGGAGGAAAACCGGCGCAGGCTGGAGGAACTGAGGCGTACGAAACCGCCGGAGAAGAAGAAACCACCCATAGAGGAGATCCGTCTGAAGATCCAGGAGATGCGGAGCAAGCTCCGCAAGGGCGGGCGGCTGACCGGGGAGGAGAAGGCCTATCTGGCCCGCAACGCCCCGGAGGAGCTGGCCAAGCTGCTGCAGGCCGAGCGGGAGCGCTCCGCCTTCAAGGCGCGGCTGAATGGCTGTCGTTCCAAGGAGGAGGCCGACCACGCCTACCAGGGGGCGTGTACCTCTGCCATGACGGCGGATCTGGGAGACCCGGACCTTTCCAGTGTGATTATCGGGCAGCTTTCCGCCGCCATGCGGGAGATGGAGGAGAAGCCTACGGAGGCCCAGCTGGAGCGGCAGGAACCCCGGCGCCCACGGGCGCTGGACTGCAAGGGGTAGACACAGAGCGGAGAAATGGAACTTTTAACAGGCAAAGGCCCCGGAGGAAGGAAAGGATTCCTTCTTCCGGGGCCTTTGCGCTCTTTAGGAGGGGGCGTGTGCCCAATCCTGACGGATAAACCGATTGTAAATGACCCGAACGGCGGACTCAAAATCTCTGTCATAGACCCCAATTACCATGGCCAGATCCTCCATCCCCTGATTGATGGTCCGGATATGGATGTTGGCATCCTCCAGGGCGGAGATCACATTGCCCGCAATGAGGCTTTTCGCCCGGTTCCCACGGCCTCCGATGGCGACCAGGGCAAGATCGGACTCCAGAGAGATGGAATCCGGCTGTACGGACCGATGGATCCCGGAGAGGACGGAATGCTCCTGTTTCAAATACCGCTCTTGGGGGACCAGCAGGGAAAGCGTGCCCGCTCCGGAGGGGAGCGGCTCACAGGGAATGTCCCTCGCCTCCAGAATGTCCAGCACGGTTTGATCAAACCCGTCTGAAGCCTTTTGTGAGGCCTTGCGGATGTTCAGGGCGCAGTAGCCCTTTTTCCCTGTGATCCCGGTGATGGAACAGCTGGGCTTCGGTTCGGCGCTGGGGACAATGAGGGTTCCCAGGTCCTGAGGCCGATTGGTATTTTTGATGTGGATCGGGATTCCGGCCTCCTTGACCGGGAAAATGGCATCCTCGTGGAGGACACAGGCCCCCATGCAGGCCAGCTCGTGCAGCTCCTGATAGGTGATGGTGCCGATGGCGACCGGGTTTTCCACGATTCTGGGGTCCGCCAGAAGAAAGCCGGAAACATCGGTCCAGTTTTCATAGAGATCGGCGGAGACCGCCTTTGCCACCAGGGCGCCGGTGATATCGGAGCCGCCCCGTGAAAAGGTCTTGATCCGCCCGGAGGGCAGGGAGCCGTAAAAACCCGGAATCACTGTGCCGACGCATCCGGTCAGCCGCTGTTTCAGGGCGAGATCGGTGGCTTCGGGGCGCAGGGCGCCGGTTTCGTCGAAGAAGACCGCCTCTGCCGGGTCCAGAAAGGCAAATCCCAGATATTGGGCCAGCAGACGGCCGTTGAGATACTCCCCTCTGGAGGCGGCATAGTCCCGTCCGGCTCCCGCCTGAATGTTCTGGCGAATCTCCTCCAAGGCCCCTTTCAGATCGAAGTCCAGGGAAAGTCCCCGGATAATCTCCTGGTAGCGGGTCCCGATCTGCCCAAGAAGGTCCGGGTCTTCTCGGCCATGGACCCAGTGATCGTAATAGCGGTAGAACAGATCGGTGACTTTGAAATCCTGACTGTCCCGCCTGCCGGGGGCGGAGGGGATGATATACCTCCGGGAGGGGTCCTCCCGGAGGATAGATCGGACCTTTTGGAACTGCGCGGCACAGGCCAGGGAGCTTCCGCCGAATTTAACTGCCTTTCTCAATGGCTCATTCTCCTTCTTGGGATTTCATAGAAGACCCCAAGAAGACACAAAGGCTAACCCAGCCTGTGCTTAAAGTCCTGATAGCCGAAGGCCGTGAGAGGACGGCACTCCCTGTCAGGCGTCCAGGCCCAGAGATCGGGCAGGGGCATTCCATTGAAGGTATTATTTTTGCAGGTGGTATAAATGGCCATATCGCCGAAGAGGAGAAGGTCCCCGACCTTCGGAGGCCTTGGGAAGAAGTAGTCCCCGATCACATCCCCGGAGAGACAGGTGGGACCGGCAAGGCGGCAGCGATATGGATGGTGGGGGGAGGCCTCCTCCGAAGCGCCGTACAGGGGCGGGGTATAGGGCATTTCCAGCACATCAGGCATATGGCAGGCGGCGCTGGAATCCAAAATGGCGATGGTGGTGTCCCCGTTGGTGACCAGATCCAGCACCCGGCTGAGGAGGAAGCCCGCATTCAGGGCCACCGCCTCCCCGGGCTCCAGATAGATCTCCGCCCCCCATTTCTCCTGGGCGAAGGAGATGCACCTGCAAAGGGTATCCAGATCGTAGTCCGAACGGGTGATGTGATGACCGCCGCCCAGGTTGACCCATCTCATCCGGGGCAGAATATCCCCGAATCTCTGATCTACGGCGTGGAGCGTGGTTTCCAGAGCATCCGCATTCTGCTCGCAGAGGGTATGGAAGTGAAGGCCGTCCAGCAGGGCCAGAGCGGCCTCGTCCATCTGATCATCCCACACCGAGCGGGTTACCCCCAGTCGGCTGCCGGGGGCACACGGGTCGTAAATGGGGTGGCCCTTTTGGGTGGAGCACTCCGGATTGATCCTAAGCCCCAAACTCTTTCCCTCTGCCCTGGGTCCAAATTTTTTCAACTGACTGATGGAGTTGAAGACAATGTGGTCGGCGTATTGGAGGAGGGGGGAAAAGTCCTCCTCCCGGTAGGCGGCGGAGAATACATGGACC
>JAHHSE010000037.1 GCA_020025395.1 Oscillospiraceae bacterium | reverse complement strand
AAACACACCCTGCCGGACCGCTTCCAGAAGGGCGGCTCCCTTTTCCAGCTGTTCCAGCTTGGTAAGAGGATGCCCGGCCCGAAATTCCAGTTCCCGCCCAATGAGAGGAGATACCCCCGTAAGAGGCTCCGGCAGACGGTAGAACATCCCCGGCATGACCCCCCGCTTCCCGGTGGTCAGATCCCCCTCCACTCTGCGGATACAGTCGATGATCCGCTCCTCCTCGTCCAGCAGGATCAGATTGGCGGATTTTCCCATACATTCCAGCACCAGTTTCCGCCGGACCCGATCTCCCAGTTCATCCGTGACCTCCAGGGGGAAGAACAGAATCCGTTCATTTGGGACCTGCTCCACCCCCAGTATCTTTCCTCCCGCCAGCCGTTTCCGCAGAAACATACAGAACATGGGGGGCTGCTCCGGATTTTCCCGGGATAGAGAGGTGAGCTGGGCCCTGGGATGGGCCGGATTGGCGGAAAGCAGGAGCTTTTCATTGCCCCGACTGCTCCGAACAGACAAGACGACCTCGTCCCGTCCCGGCTGATAAACCTTGTCGATTTTACCACCGGTGAGGACCTGATTCAGTTCATACACCACTGCCGCCAGGCAGATCGCATCCAGGGCCATTTCACGCTTCTCCCATCATCAAATCAAATAATTCATTCAGCCGCTCCCGCTTTCCCTGAAGCCAGAGATAGCCATAGAGGGCCTCCACCCCTGTAGCCGCCTGATACTCCTCCCGTGAGGCCGACTTCGGGACGGCGTGGGGACTGACATTCCGCCCACGGCGAAAGATGTCCCTCTCCTCCTCCGTGAGAATGGGCAGAATCTTCTGTGCCATTGCGGCCTGGGCCGGGGCTGCCACCAGAGCCACTGTCGCCTTATGGAGTCCTTTGTTGGTGGCTTTTCCGCGCAGACAGAGCCAGGACCGAACCATCAGTTCAAAAACACCGTCTCCCAGATGGGCCAGCCCCAAAGTGCTGATGGCCCGGATCTGATCCGGATGGGTGTGCAGTTCAAAGTAATCCACAGGTCTTCTCCTTCGTTTCTTCCATGGTTTATATTTTCTATTATACCGTTCCAATCCTCATTTGTATAGCCCCACTCGTCCCTGTTTTAACCCTCTAGTCCTCCCCCTTGTTACCTCTTTCATCTGTGCGCTTAGGCATTCCGTTGGACTCAAATGGAAACCGGAGCATCTCCCCCGCCTCCCGCGCAAAGCAAAACAGAGCAGGCAGAGGGAAAGGACTGTGACAATCCCTGGGATAGAGAAGGGTCACTGCCACCCCGGAAACAGGCCAGGCCCCTGCCTGACGCAGCTGGGTGATGGGGAGGGACCGCTCCAAGGTCAGCGTGCCGTGTTCCGGCATCATCGTCCCCAAAAGGCATTCCCCCTCCTCCCCCACTGCTGAGAGCTTGCAGATTCCCGTCCCCACTCCTTGGGCGGTAGCCCGGAAGCGGATTCGCAGCCCGTCCCAGCTCATATGAATCCTTCCAACCTGATTTTCCAATATCCGTAAGGGAAATTCCCTTTCCACTTTCCTCCCCCCTATCCGTATAGTCTATGCGCCAGGATGGGAAAAAAGGGGACTTTTCCATCCCGGCGCATTCAATCAATATTTATTCTTCTTGTCCGTGTTCCGAAAGCTGCTGGATGGTGATCCGAAAAACCCAATTTCCCTCCAGATCCTGATAGCCAAAGGAAAGCTCTGTCTGGCTGGCCACCAGGCCGTTGTAAAGCCCCAGAGGCCCTCTGGTCTGAGTGAGGAAATTTCCATCGACATCGTAGATCTCATCCCTCTCCCCGGTTCGGGCAAAGAGATAGCGCCTTTGATTCACGGGGTCGATCCAAACCCAGATAAAATCGGTCTCCTTCGGTCCCATCACCAGGGTTCCGTCCGTGTGATAGACCCGCCAAATGCTCTGCTCCATTTTTTTGTCCCAGAACCGCAGCTTGAGAAAGTCCCCCTCCTGCCCCATAAAGTCGCCCCGTCCTTCCAGATGGAGTGTTCCGGCAGAGGAATAGAGATCTATTCCGTCTTTCGCGTTCTTTTTCCAAAGCCATCCATCGGTAGAGTAGAGAAGGAGTCCTTTCGCCTCACTGGGAATCTCCTTGAGATCCTCCCCATAGAGGCCCAAAATGTTCCGTCGGCTGTCGCTCCAAGGCTCAAACCAGCAATAGTAGAAGAAGTCCTCCCCCTCCATGACCTCCAGCCGACCCTCGGTCCGCTCCCACAGAACGGTCCCTGTCTGATCCAGAACCTGGACCGCTCCGTTGGGCAGACGGACGATGGCTTTTCCACGGCGGAAAACATCGCATTCCGCATAGGCAGGAGGAATGGCCCACCGCCCATCGGTCCCAATGTAGCCCCAATTTCCGCTGATCGGGTCATGGGCGGCCGACAGCCCCTCAAAGAAACTGCCGCACCATTCCCACGAATCCTTTTTTTCATGGACGGTTCCGTCCATAAGGATGATCTTCTCATTTCCCGACTCTAAAAAAACCCCGATCTCATCATTCCATAGAAGCATATCCTCCCAACTGGCACTCTCCCCGGTCTTGTCCTTTTCCGGCAGCCTCCACAGCTCTCTTCCCCGCTCGTCCAGCATGACCCCATCCCCATTGAGGGCAATGGCCCAGATCCGTTTCTCCCCCACAACTTGAAGACTGCGGAAATCAAACCCCGTGACCCAGCTCCCATCCGCGGCAGCCAGGGCACAGCGTCTTTCTCTGGTGCCTCCTGTGCCCGGAATCATCTGCTCCAGAACGAAAACGGGCAGTCTCAGCTCCTCCGTGCCGTTATAATCCCGCAGCTGCCACACATCACTGTAGACCGGATCCACAATGATCTCTCCCTGGGGGGTGACCAGTCCATACCGCTCATAGGTCATCCAGCCATCCACCCCTCTTCCCCCCATAAAGGGAAGAAGGGCTCCATAGTCCGAGGAGGGAATCAGATGCCGGTTTTTTTCCGGAAATCGCCTGGTGTACTGCTCTGCCAGAGGCTCCGCCTCCCCCAGACTCCAATCCACCGGGACCGGGTCCTCTAAAACGGAAAGGTAGCCTTCGTATTGGATCAGAGACTGGCCCAAAGGACTTTGAAGCCATTCAAACATCCTTCTTTCCGGGCTCGCCGCCTCTGCATCCGCCCGAATCACCCCATAGTAGAGATGCGAAAAGGGATACTGCCCGCTGCGAATGGTGTCAGGGCTCGGAAAGACCCCATCCACCGAGATCAGCTTCCCTCCGTCCCTCATACGCATCCCATCCTCATGATGATAGATCGTATAGCCCAACGCGCCGGAAAAATCGTGAAAGTCCGTGCCGCCCTCCACCATTCCCGCCATATGATGAAGCCGTTCCTCATTGGGCGGCTTCATCAGAGGAAGATTCCCCATGACCAGCTTCCTCATCAGGGCCTGACTCGCTGTTTCCTCACTTTGCTGAAGGGGGGAGATGGCGCAGTCCTCTCCTCCCACTTCCTTCCAATTGGTGATTTCTCCCATGTATATTTGCCTGATCTGCTCTGTGGTCAAATTTTCCACGGGATTTTCTTCCTGGACAACAAAAACAAGCGCATCTATGGCAATGGGGGCCTTCTCCCAGGAAAATCCCCGTTCCTTTCCCTCCCGCTCTACCGCTCCGCCCGGTTCTGCCGCCATCAGCAGGTCGGCTTCTCCCGCCATCATGGCCCGATAGGCGGCAGTCGTCCCGGAGAAGTGGATCAGATCCTCCACCCGATTCCGCTCCTCCTCCAAAAGCACCGCACTTGCCGCCCGGGCCAGCGGCGCCATGGAGAGGGACCCGTCCAGACGCGGAAACTGATCCTGCGTCAGATGGAGCTGCTCCACTTCCTGCCCGGGGGATTCCGAAGGCTCGAGAGGCGCCGTCGGCCCACAGGAGGTCAGCAGCCATAAAAGCGCCATTCCGGCAGCAAGATGAGATACTCTCTTTTTCCCCATACTCCTTCCCCTTCCGAACAGGTTCTCTCCCTGCGTTCTCTCTCCTCTGTCTCGGCAGACAGCCGGGGCTATCGGCTCCCCCTTTTTTTGGGCCGGTTGGTCTTGGGCTTTGCCTTGGCCCAGCCTGCTTTCTTCACAGGCGCTGAGGTATTGCGCTCACTCCGGTTCCCCGCCTGCTTCATCTTGGGCTTTCCCTGGGGGGCTTTCCTGGATGTTCCGCCTCCCCCTTCCTTCCGCCCTCCGGTGGGTCCATGGGTGGGACGGTCCGGTCGAATCAGACAGTTTTTCCCAAATCCAATCAGATCCTCCCGGTGGGCGGTGCGGAGGGCCTCCTGGACCAGGGGCCGCTTTTCCGGCCGCTTCCACTGCATGAGCGCCCGCTGCATGGCCTTCTCATGGGGAGTCCGGGGCACAAAGACCGGCTTCATGGTTCTGGGGTCCAGTCCGGTATAGTACATACAGGTGGAAAGGGTGCCCGGGGTGGGATAAAAGTCCTGGACCTGCTCCGGCTGCCGCCCGGTGCGGCTGAGCCACTCCGCCAGCTGGACCGCGTCCTCCAGGGTACAGCCCGGATGAGAGGACATGAGGTAGGGGACCAGATACTGCTCCTTGCCATACTTCTGATTGTATTTCTGATAACGGGCCTTGAAAGCCTCATAGGCATCAATGTGAGGCTTTCCCATAACATCCAAAACCCCTGCCACACAGTGCTCCGGCGCCACCTTCAGCTGTCCGGAGATATGGTGCTTTACCAGCTCTGCAAAAAACGCTCCGTTTTTGTCCGCCATCATATAGTCATAGCGAATCCCGGAACGGATAAAGACTTTTTTCACGCCGGGGATCTCACGGAGCTTTCGCAGAAGGATGAGATAGTCCTTGTGATCGGCATCCAGATTGGGACATGGGGTGGGGGTCAGGCAGGCCCGGCCCTTGCACAGTCCGTGGGTGAGCTGCTTTTTGCAGGAGGGGCGGCGGAAGTTTGCCGTGGGGCCTCCCACATCATGGATATATCCCTTAAAGCCCGGATGCCTGGTCAGGGCCTCCACCTCCCGAACCACACTCTCATGGCTGCGGGAGGAGATGACCCGTCCCTGATGGAAGGCCAGAGAACAGAAATGACACGCCCCAAAGCAGCCCCGGTTATGGATCACCGAGAAGCGAACCTCCTCAATGGCGGGAACGCCCCCCATGGAATCATACATGGGGTGAGGCTCCTTCTCATAGGGCAGCTCAAAGATGAAATCCAGCTCCCCTGTGGTCAGGGGCAGGGCAGGAGGATTAACCACCAGGCACCGCCCTTCACAGGGCTGGAGGACAGCCTTCCCCCGAACGGGATCATGCTCGTCATACTCCACCATATTGGCCCTTGCATAGGCCTTTTTGTCGGCGGCAACCGCCTCGAAGGAGGGAACCTCAATGGAGGGATAGAGGCAGTCCTCCCTCCGGTCCGCCAGAAAGGCGGTTCCTCTCACATCCCGAATCTCCCGGATGCTCCACCCCTGGGCCAGACGGTCCGCAACCTCTCTGGTGGCCGTCTCTCCCATACCGTAAACCAGCAGATCGGCCTGGCTGTCCGCCAGAATCGGACGACGGACCCTGTCCTCCCAATAGTCATAATGGGCGAACCGACGAAGAGAGGCTTCCAGCCCCCCAATGACCACGGGAATGTCCTTCCACACCTTCCGAATACAGTTTGCATAGACAATGGTAGCCCGATCGGGACGCAGGCCCATTTGATTTCCCGGGGAATAGGCATCTGCCGCCCGCCTACGCTTGGCCACGGTATAATGGGCCACCATGGAGTCCAGATTTCCGGCGGAGATCAAAACCCCCAGCCGCGGACGGCCCAGCCGGGTGAAGGACTCATCCCTTCTCCAGTCCGGCTGCGCCAGCATCGCCACCCGATAACCCGCCGCTTCCAGCATCCGTCCAATGATGGCAGGCCCAAAGGAGGGGTGGTCCACATAGGCGTCCCCGGTAATCAGGAGAAAGTCAAAGTCCTCCCAGCCCCGCTCCCGCATTTCCTCTTTTGATATGGGCAAAAATTTCATGTATCCAAATCCTTATAACCAATGTATTTTTCCAGAACATCCAGCGGACCTCGGACACCGGGCTCCTGCCCCACGGCTTGAAAGCCGTAACGGCGGTAAAACCGCTGGGCCGGCGCATTGTCCCGGGCACACCGCAAACGGAGCGATTCCCTTCCCAAGGCTCGATAGGCAGAGACCGCCGCACCCAGAAGCTGGACCCCATAGCCATGGCAGCGGGTCTCCGGATCCAGATAATAAAAGGGAATGCTCCCGATTCCCTGCTCTAAATCCCTCTCCCAGTCCATTTCAATGATACCCACCGGCCTGTCCTGCAGCATGGCACAGAGAACGCTCTCCGGGTGCTTGGCGGCCGACCTCTGGACAAGCTTCAGAAATCCCTCTCCATCAAAGCCCTCCATCGTTCCATACAGATTGGCCCAGGCTTCTTTCCGCGCCGCTTCATAGCGCCCGGCCTCTTTTCCGCAGACATCCATGGGACGGAACCAGAGATTGGTCTGATCCATCTTCTGGGTCCCTCCCTCCTTCCACCAGCTCTGACGGGCCAGGGTGGAAATTTCCTCTGGCAGATGGGAGTTGTCGTCCTCAAAGAGAATCCGCACCCGGTCCCCCTCAAACTCCAACAGAGAGACCGCTGTGTTGTCACTGTGTCCCAGCCGGGCCGATTCCTCGATGGTCATTCCATGAAAGACCCCCAGGGCATTGCGGATGGCAGTCCCATGAGAGAACACCGCCACCGTCTGATTCGGATGGTCGGCGGCAATCCGGCGGATGGCCCCGCTGACCCGCTGGCGAAGGGCTTCCAGGGTCTCCGCCCCATCCACATGCCAGGCGGGGTCCATCGAGTTAAACTTCAAAAGCTCCTCCCGATCCACCCGGACCACCTCACCCCAAGCCAGATCCTCCCAGATCCCCATGTGGACCTCCCGCAGATCTCGGTCCGTATGCAGCCTCAGTCCTTTGGGACGGCAGACTGCCGCCGCTGTGGCCCTGGTGCGGAACAGGTCGCTGGAGTAGGCCGCATCCACATGGATGGAGGAAAACCGCTGCTCCAGCGCCGCAATCTGCCGATATCCATTTTCTGTAATCCGCGCGTCATACCAGCCATGAATCCGCCGGTAGAGATTCCCCTCCGCCTCCGCGTGACGCACCAAATATATCCTTGTAATAACAATTCCTTCTTCCTTGGCAGAAAGAGATCGGAGTAAGGCGTCCGAGGCGTTCTTACTCCCCCATCCCTTCACTCCGACTTCCTTCCGCTTCCATGATTCTTTTTTTACCAGGGCTGCACCTGTCCGGTCAGGTCCGCAACCCGGCGCAGCCCCCGACGGCCCGCCAGAGCGGCCAGCTCATCCCGAACCTTGAGGGGGGCGCAGGGGTCTGCAAAGCAGGCCGTTCCCACCGCCACCGCGGAGGCTCCCGCCAGCATCAGTTCCGCAGCGTCACTCCCCTTGGAGACTCCGCCCATACCCAAAATAGGGATCTTCACCTTTTGAGCCGTCTCCCAGACCATACGGATGGCGACGGGCAGAACAGCGGGGCCGGACAGACCCCCGGTGTTCATTTTCAAAATGGGGCGGCCCGTCCGGACATCGATCCGCATCCCGCGAAGGGTATTAATCAGGGAGAGGGCATCCGCTCCCGCCCCTTCCACCGCTTGCGCGATCTCGGTCACATCAGTCACATTGGGGGAGAGCTTTACCATGACAGGGACCGTGGAATGAGCCTTGGCAATGGCGGTCACCTCCGCCGCCATCTCCGGTCTGGTTCCATAGGCCAGCCCTCCCGCCTTTACATTGGGGCAGGAGATATTGACCTCAATCATATCCACCCCGGCGTCCGAGAGCTTTTCGCACATCTCCCCATATTCCTCCGGGGTATTTCCCGAAATATTCGCAATGATTCTCAAGTCGAACTGACGAAGAAAGGGAAGCTCTGCGGCAATAAACTCATCCACACCCGGATTCTGAAGGCCCACAGAATTGAGGATGCCCATGGGGGTTTCCGCAATCCGTGGGGCGGGATTTCCCTCCCTCCGACAGGCGGTCAGGCCCTTGACACAGATCCCGCCCAGCTGGGACAGATCATAAAACGCCCCATATTCATGTCCAAAACCAAAGGTGCCGGAAGCCGCCACAATAGGGTTTTTCATGGTCATTCCCGCAAGGCTGACCCTTTGATCCACCTGCTCCGACCCATGCAAATCCGGACATTCTCTTTCCACAGGCAGGAAAAACGCTTTTCTCTCAGACATCCCAATCCACCTCCTCTGCCGGGAAGACAGGTCCGTTTTTACAGATATGCTTTCGGCTCCCGTCCTTCATATCACAGGCGCAGACCAGGCAGGCCCCCACACCGCAGCCCATCCGCTCCTCCATGGAGACCTGGCAGGGAACCCGGAATTCCGCCGCCACCCGGGCTGCTTGCTTCAGCATGGGCTTGGGTCCGCAGGCCAGGACCCCAGTGTAATTCGGGTCCCTTTCCAGCTCCTTTCGCAGAAGGAAGTCCACATAGCCATGATGGCCCAGCGACCCGTCGTCGGTGGCCAAAAGGACCTTTTCGCACTCCTCCTGAAACAGGCTGTGCAAAATGACCTTATCCGCGGAGCGGAAGCCCAGAATGGCGGTGGAGCGGCCCTGGGTCGCCTGGGCACAGCCGCGCAGAGGCGGCACTCCGATCCCGCCTCCCACCAGAAGATACCGGCCCTCCGGGGAGACCTGGAATCCATTGCCCAGCAGCCCCAGCACATTCAGCTCCTCCCCCACCTCTCTCCGGGCCAGCCAGTCTGTCCCCTCACCCCGGACCTCAAAGACGATGGCCAGGGTGTCCTCCGGCTCATCCTCCATACAGCTGCACACCGAGATGGGACGGCGGAGCAGAAGGCCGTCCCCGCATTTGATATGCACGAACTGTCCCGGCCCTTTGTAGCTGGTGCGGACCATGTCTCCCACTTCCAGCACCAGGTAAACGGCCCCGCCGCCCATGACGGATTTCTCTATGATCTTACATTTTTCTTCCACTTTCATCGGTATCACGCCCTTTTCTTTTCCCGGAGACCGCCTTCCCCTTATTCAATGGTGACAAAACGGCAGATATCGTCCCGCATGGCAATGGCGGCGGCCCGTGAGGCCTCCTGATAATCCCGCCCGTCCCCTCCGGTCTTCTTCCAGGCACACATCAGACTCCGGGACGCATTCACAATGGCTCCCCGTCCGCAAGCGTCAAAGGCGTACCGCACATCTTCCGCCGTCCCTCCCTGGGCCCCATAGCCGGGCACCAGGAAAAAGGTCTTATTGAGCCGCCGGCGCAGCTGCTTCATCTCCTCCGGGTAGGTGGCTCCCACCACGGCGCCAATGACCTGATAGCCATACTTCCCTGCGGTCCCGGCTCCCCACTTTTCGGTCAGATCCCCCATGATCTGATATACTGTCTTTCCATCTATTTTCATATCCTGAAGATCTTTTCCGCTGGGATTGGAGGTCTTGACCAGAAGGAAGAGACTTTTCTTCTCCTTTACAGCCACCTCCATAAAAGGCGTGATGGAATCCACGCCCATATATCCGTTGAGGGTCACACAGTCCGCCCCAAACATCTCCTCTTCCCCAGCGGCCGTCCCCGTCTTTCCCAGCCAGCCCTCCGCGTAAGCCTGAGCCGTGGACCCAATATCACCCCGCTTGATATCCGCAATGACATAGAACCCCTTGTTTCCGGCGTAGCGGATGGTCCGCTCCATCATCTCCATCCCCCGCCACCCCAGCATCTCATAATAGGCGGCCTGGGGCTTGACTGCCGGAACCAGATCCGCCAGCCCATCCATCAGACCGCAGTTAAACTGGTAAATCGCCTCCACGGTCCCCTGGAGATTCCGCCCAAACCGGGCATAGCACATCTCCTGAATGTGTTTGGGCACATATTCAATCCGGGGGTCCAGCCCCAGCACAGTGGGATTTTTTTTCTCAATGATTTGATCCTGTAAGCGGTCAAACGACATAATGACACTCCTCGCTCTTTATTCCTGATAAATGATTTCCCCGTCCGAGATGGTATACTTCACCTTCCCTTTCAGCCGTTTTCCCGCAAAGGGGGTATTGCGTCCTTTCGAGGCAAACCGCTCCGGGTTCACGGTCCACTCCTCATTGGGGTCAAAGATCACCAAATCAGCCTCCCCGCCCAGGGCCAGCCGCCCTCCCGGGATTCGAAGAATCCCCGCCGGATTGATGGTGAGCTTTCTCAAAATATCGGAAATACTCATTTTTCCCGTGTGGTAGAGCTGAGTGAGACAAGCTGCCAGAGCCGTCTCCAGGCCCACCATGCCGCTGGGGGCCTCGGTCAGCGGCCTGGCCTTCTCCTCCGCCCCATGGGGAGCGTGGTCGGTGGCAATGGCATCAATGGTGCCATCCTGCAGGCCCTGAATAATCCCCTCCACATCGGCAGGGGTCCGCAGGGGAGGATTGACCCGCGCCATGGCGCCTTGCGTCAAAACCTCGTCCTCCGTGAATGTGAAATACTGGGGACAGGTCTCACAGGTAATATGGACCCCCCGGCGCTTATACCTTCTTACAATATTGACCGATTTCGCCGTGGAGATATGGCAGATATGTACCGCGCATCCGGTCTCCTCTGCCAGCATGGCCTCCCGTGTCACCTGCAATTCCTCGGCGATGGCAGGTCTGCCGGGAAGACGGAGCTGCCGGGAAATTCTTCCCTCATTCACGGCATAATCTTTCACCATGTCGGCATCCTCACAGTGAGAGAGAACCGGGCAGCCCTGGCGATGGGCTAAAATCAGAGCGTCCCGCAAAAGATTCGCGTTCTGCACCGGGACTCCGTCATCCGAAAAGGCCACCGCTCCCGCCGCCTTCAATGCCTCAAAATCGGTAATCTCTTCCCCCTTCTGTCCCACCGTGACCGCACCGATGGGGGCCACCCGCACCCCGCAGGACGCCGCAGCCTTTTCCAAAACAAAGGCGACCCGCTCCGGGCTGTCAATGACCGGTCTGGTATTTGGCATACAGGCCACCGTGGTAAAGCCGCCGGCGGCGGCGGCCCTCGTTCCTGTCTCAATGGTCTCTTTATATGCAAAGCCAGGCTCCCGCAGGTGGACATGCATATCCACCAGTCCGGCGCAGACCATCAGGTTTCTGGCATCGATGATCTCTGCCTCCTGGTCCAGAATGGTGCTTCCAATCACGGCAATTTTCCCGTTTTCAATCAAAATATCCATGACACCGCCGATCCCTGTGACGGGGTCCACCAGCCGTCCCTGTCGAATCAGTGTTTTCATCCGTTCCCTCCTTGATACAGCCTGTAAACTCTTCTCCTTATTATAAAAGATATACCTCCTTTTCGCAATCTCTTTTCACGATTTCCAGGGAAAATCCTCAGGGCAAAGGGAAATTTTTTCTCTTTTTTCCCATAATGTGTTGACATTCTCTCCCCTTTCTGGTAAGATAACATCTGTTCCGCAAGGGCAGTTGGTTTACCGGGGGTTCATTCAGCCGAGAGTCCGGTTGAAACGGCTTCCCTCTGTAAAACGGAATAATTGCTTTTTTCCAAAATCCGGGGGTATAGCTCAGCTGGGAGAGCGCTTGAATGGCATTCAAGAGGTCAGCGGT
>JAHHSE010000036.1 GCA_020025395.1 Oscillospiraceae bacterium | reverse complement strand
TCATATGCGAAAAAAACCCGGCTTGTGCTTGACGCACAGCCAGGTTTCTCGACAGGCTGAGGTCCAACAACAGCTATGTTGTTGGACCTTTTCGACAGCTTGAAGAACCCGGCCGATTGACTCAGCCGGGTTCTTTTTCTATTCTCTTTGTCTCCAAATTCCAGTCTCTGCCCCATCCAGTTTCGCATTGGTCCAGATATGATTACCTGCAGCAGTGATAATACAAGGGATGCGGGCAGCTCTCGCAGCATTTCAGACATCGAAGGAGTAATCTGGTCAGGAACAGCCTTGAAAGCTGCATGATCCCCATCACCTAATTCTCCCCCCCAATTGGCTGCCGCCTGCACATTCTGTGCTGTGAATTCCATGGCCGGGAGCGTCAAGGCAGCGGCGAGGTCCGGTGCTGTCAAAAAGGAGATAAATTTCTTTTTTCACTTCCGCTCGTAAGTATTTTTAGGGCGGCATAACCTGCCAGAAGACGAAATTGTACCCACGACAAAAATACTCGGCAATCAACCACAGAAGAACATATAAATAGAGAGATATGGCGAACAGACGAGCCGTGAGAAAAAGAGGGGAAGAATGGGATTTATTCCTCCGGGTGGGACAGCCTCCGAGGAGGACCGTGGGAGGCTCCGTGCCATGTTCCGGCCTGCGAGAAACGGGCAGGACAGGCATCTCTCGGAGCATACAAGGTCTTGAAAAAACAGAATCCATGTGATACTCTGTAGTTAACTTGTGCTAACTACAGAGTATCCTTGGAGGTTGCGGTCATGAAGAGGAAACATTTGCCCATTTATGGTGTGGGACCGCTGTGCGTTGCGGTGATGCTTGTTTTTTTCCTGGCATTTGCTCTTTTGGAGCGATCAGGGTGCTTGGATGGCGGAAAAATGCGGCTGCTGCATATACCCTTTCGGGGGATTGGCTGTCTTTTGATCGTATTGGGGATCTGGATCTGGATACAGGCGGTGGCGGTGGCGAAAATCAGCCGTGCTGTCTTAGAAAACCATCTGGTGACAGAGGGCATATATGCATGGGTAAGAAATCCCATATACTCTGCCATTGCCATCGCTCTGACAGGAGCCGCCATGCTGTCTGCAACCCTTTGGTCACTGCTTCTGCCCTGTATTTTTTGGGCAGATATTACAATTTTCATGAAAAGCTCAGAAGAAAAATGGCTTGCGAGGTGTTATGGCCAGGAATTTTCGGATTACTGCAGGCGAGTGAACCGCTGCATCCCCTGGTTTCCCAAACAATAAGACCCATTGCCTGAGCGCCGGCATGAAACCGGGGCGTATTTCACGATTACCATTCCGTTTTTCTGTGTGTCAGACGGATTAAATAACCGTGCAGGGCAGCCGTACTCTGTATCGTTTGAAAGAACAAAAGGAAACAGACAAATCCTGAAATGCTGTTTTCAAATGGAATTTGCAGCTTTTTTTGATAGAGATACATCACAGAATGCAGGAGGATGCAGACTGCCGCCGTGAAAAGGGTAAGAACTCCGACAAAGAAAGGGTACCCGAGCAGTGCGAGAATCACCCCCGGAACAAATCCAAAGACAAAAGAGAGATCCAGATAGAGAATAGAAAGATTCACGAAAGTAAAATAGCGGGAAAAGAGAGTGCGGTGCTTCCAGGGCGGTACGGTACGCAGTCCCTCCAACATACCTATCGCCCATCGCTTTCGCTGATGATATAGACCCTTTAAGGTTTCCGGCACGGTGGTATAGCCCACCGCACCGGGTTCATAGGAGGAGGGCAGCCCCCGGTAAATCAGCTGATAGGTCAGCACAATGTCTTCTCCGAGGACCCTCTGCCACCCGCCGATGCTGCGAACCGCTTCTGTCTGATAAGCGCTGAAAGCCCCCTGCGCCACCAAAGTGGACCCATAGCTGCCTTGAAATCGCTTAATGGCAGCGATACTGAGCAGATAATCATAAATTTGCATCCTTGCGATCAGGGAAGATTTTGTGTTCTGAACCAGTAAATTTCCCGCAACACAGGCACTTCCACAGGATACCAGATGATTCATAATGCTCTGTACAGCGGTCTTTTCCAAAGTGGTATCCGCATCCACAGTGATGAGATAGGGCGTACAGACCAGAGCCAATCCGGTGTTTAACGCATTTGCCTTGCCCAGTTGTCCGCAATAAGCATATTCCAGAGAACCGTTTTGAAACGGGATTTCCTGCAGTGACAAAACCACCTGTTTGGTATGGTCCGTGGAGGCGTTGTCCACAACAATCAGGCGGATATGCCCTCGATATTGTTGATTCGCAATTGCCCGGATGGATTGAGATATGGTCTGTTCCTCGTTGTGCGCACACATAATAATGGTGGTATCTTCCTGTGTATCAGGATATTTTTTTAATTTTTGGTGCAGCAGGTTTGAGAAAAACATGGTACTCATCAGCAATCCCGGCAGCAGAGCGATGCCGATAATAACCCACCAGACATAGACAGCAGGGAAAAGACAGGAAAGCTCCTGTGCCCATCCCACCGCAAAGAAGACGGAAACAGCCAGCCACAGCAAGCCGAGGCACATGGAAAGGATAAATTTTGTCCTCAAAAAAATCACCTCTCTATTCACTCTATGAGAGCAGAAAAAGATGGTGATTTTCTGGAGCGCTTCTGAAAGATGAAATGTGACAAAAGGTGCCGAATATGATATGATAAGGCTTATGATGAAGATGCGGAGATGAACAGAGGTGGAGCCGGTGGAGATACACAGGGCATCCATTCCCCGTTTTCCAAAACGGCCCAGGAGAATACCCCCGACCTGCAGGCACAGGAGAAAACCCTGGCATCTATAGTCTTGCAGCTTCAGCGAGGGGAAAACCGTTTTCTGAGCTGCCGCCCCTCCAGAGGATATGGAACATGGAACGCTTTTCTGACCAACAGCCTGTGTGCGGTTGGTCGGTTTTTATGCGGGGAAGAAGAAAAGTGCAGTCCTTCTGCTCCGTTTGGTGGTCCTTGCGTCCACAGCAGTATACAGAGAGGATTTCAGGCTGTTTTTTTCACAGGATATTGTGTCAAATAGAAAAAAGCAACAAAAATCATCCCGTATTTTTGGCTGTCGAAAAGAGGGGGAAAGAGGGGGATGCCCTTGACGCAGTCAAGCTAAATATTGTATGATAATAACGCTGTAAAAAAAGCGGATACAAGATATAGTGTTGTCTGATTGTGTTGCGGAAAGGGAGTAAACCATGGTTGTGACGGAGATTCAGAAGAGAGACGGGCGGAGCGCTGCCTTTAGTGAGGAGAAGATCGCAAGGGCCATCACCAAGGCCTTTGATGCCACTTATAAGCCCGGCTATGATGAGACGGCAAAAAAATTGGCCGCCGAAGTGACCTCCATTCTGGAGGTGGAGGGCATCGCCCACCCCGATGTGGAGCATATCCAGGACATCGTGGAGCGGGTCCTGATGGAAAACGGCTATGTCCAGACGGCCAAGGCCTACATTCTCTATCGGTCCGAGCGCTCCCGCTCCAGAGAGATGAATACCCGCCTCATGAAAATCTATGAGGACATCGCCTATTCCGACGCGGTGGATTCCGACATCAAGCGGGAAAACGCCAACATTGACGGGGACACCGCCATGGGTGCCATGCTCAAATTCGGCTCTGAAGGCGCCAAGCAGTTTTACGATATGTTCGTCCTCAATCCTGACCACGCCAAGGCCCATCGGGAGGGGGACATCCACATCCATGATCTGGACTTCCTCACCCTCACCACCACCTGCTGCCAGATTGACATCCTAAAGCTCTTCCACGGCGGATTCTCCACCGGTCACGGAGCGCTGCGGGAGCCGAATGACATCTCCTCCTATGCCGCCCTCTGCTGCATCGCCATCCAGTCCAATCAAAACGATCAGCACGGGGGTCAGTCTGTGGTCAACTTCGACTACGGCATGGCGGAGGGGGTGAGAAAGACCTTTGTGCGGCTCTACCGTCAAAATCTGGCCCGCTCCATCAGCCTGCTGGCCGGACAGGACTACAACGAGCAGGCCGTCAAAGAGATGATAGGGGCTTTGAAGAAGGAGACCGGTCTGGTCCCCACCCTGGAAAGCTGTGAGGCCTATTTTGCGGCCGAGCTGCCCCGGCTGATGGAGCGCTTCGGCCTGGAGGAGGCGCTGGCCCGCCGCTGCCAGACCTTCTCCCATGAGCGGGCGGTGCAGGAGACCGACCGGGCCACCTTCCAGGCCATGGAGGCGGTGATCCACAACCTGAACACCATGCACTCCAGAGCCGGGGCGCAGACCCCCTTCTCCTCCATCAACTACGGCATGGACACCTCCCCGGAGGGGCGGATGGTGATGAAAAACATTCTTCTCACCACCGAGGAGGGGCTGGGCAATGGGGAGACCCCCATCTTCCCCATCCAGATTTTCCGGGTCAAGGAGGGGGTCAACTACAATCCGGGCGATCCCAACTATGACCTCTTCCAGCTGGCCATCCGCTGCTCCGCCAAACGGCTTTTCCCAAACTTCTCCTTCCTGGATGCCCCCTTCAATTTGCAGTATTATAAGCCCGGTCACCCCGAGACCGAAATCGCCTACATGGGGTGCAGGACCAGAGTCATCGGCAATGGATACGACCCCAGTCGGGAGATCTGCAACGGACGGGGCAACCTCTCCTTCACCTCCATCAATCTGCCCCGCCTTGCCATCAAGGCCAAGGGGGATTTGAATCAATTCTTCGAGAGCCTGGATCGGATGATGGATCTCTGCGTGGACCAGCTTCTGGAGCGGTTTGAGATCCAGTGCCGGAAACGGGTGAAGAACTTCCCCTTCCTCATGGGACAGGGGGTTTGGCTGGACAGTGACAGGCTGGAGTGGAACGATGAGGTTCGGGAGGTCTTAAAGCACGGCACCCTGTCCGTGGGCTTTATCGGCCTGGCGGAGACTCTGAAGTGCCTTGTGGGAGAACACCATGGAGAGAGTGAAAAAGCCCAGATTCTGGGCTTGGAAATTGTGGGCCATATGCGGAAACGGATGGAGGACGAGTCGGACAGGCGGGGGCTCAACTTCTCCCTCCTGGCCACCCCGGCGGAGGGACTCTCCGGACGCTTCGTCCGAATGGACCGGGCCAGATACGGCTCCATTCCGGGAATCACCGATCGGGATTACTACACCAACTCCTTCCATGTGCCGGTGTACTACCCGATCTCGGCCTATGAAAAGATCCGGCTGGAGGCCCCCTACCATGCTCTGACCAATGCGGGACACATCAGCTACATTGAAATGGACGGGGACCCCACCGAGAATCTGGAGGCCTTTGAAAAGGTGATCCGCTGCATGAAGGAAAACGGCATCGGATACGGATCGGTGAACCATCCAGTGGATCGGGACCCGGTGTGCGGCTTTTCCGGCATCATCGGGGATCAGTGCCCCGGCTGCGGCCGGAAAGAGGAGGATGTCCCCTTTGAGCGCATCCGCAGAATCACCGGATACCTGGTGGGGACTCTGGACCGCTTTAACAACGGGAAACGGGCTGAGGAGCGGGACCGGGTCAAGCACGGGACCTGAGGGAAACCGCCGGTCCCCGGACCGGACCCCGGCGTTTTGGGGAGGAAAGTATGAAAATTGCCAATGTGGTTCAGGACTCCATTGTGGACGGTCCCGGTCTGCGGTTTACCGTCTTCACCCAGGGCTGCCCCCATCACTGCCCCGGCTGTCACAACCAGGGAACCCACAGCCCGGAGGGGGGAAGGGAGCGGACGGTGGACGAGCTGGCGGAGGAACTGAAAAAAAATCCCCTCACCGAAGGGCTTACCCTCTCCGGCGGGGAGCCCTTCTGTCAGGCGGAGGAATGCGCCGCTCTGGCCCGAAGGGCCGGAGAGATGGGGCTTGTGGTCTGGACCTATACCGGGTATACTTATGAGGAGCTGATCCGGGGAGAGAATCCGGCCTGGGCCGCCCTTCTGGCCGCCACCGATGTTCTGGTGGACGGCCCCTTTCTCCTGGAACAGAAATCCTATTCTGCCCTTTATCGGGGAAGTGAAAATCAGCGGCTCATTGATTTGCGGGCCACCCGAAAAAAAGGAGTGCTCACCCTGTGGAGCCGCCCCGATCCCCTGATCCACTTCACTCGTCCATCTTCCTGACAGGAGGCACCCTATGGCCGGAACCTTATATCTTGTCCCCACCCCCATCGGAAATCTGGGGGATATCTCCGCACGAATGGCAGAGACTCTGGAGCGGGCGGATTTTATTGCCGCCGAGGATACCAGGGTGACGCTTAAGCTCCTCAACCATCTGAACCTCAAAAAGCCCATGGTCTCCTATCATCGGCACAACACGGAGGCAGGAGGCCGGGGGGTGCTGGGCAGGCTGCTCCGGGGGGAGAGCTGCGCCCTGGTCACCGATGCGGGGACTCCCGCGGTGAGTGATCCGGGGGAGGAGCTGGTGGCCCTCTGCGCCCAAAACGGAGTAGAGGTCATCGCCATTCCGGGACCCTGCGCCCTGATTACCGCCCTGGCCGTCTCCGGCCTCTCCACGGAGCGATTTGCCTTTGAGGGCTTTCTCCCCATGAACAAAAAAAATCGGAGGGCACGGCTCCAGTCCCTGCTGGGGGAGGAGAGGACCATGATCTTTTATGAGGCCCCCCACAAGCTTACCGCCACCCTGGAGGAGCTGCGGGCGCTTTTCGGCGGGGAGAGGCGGATCACCCTCTGCCGGGAGCTGACCAAGCTCCACGAGGAAGTCCTTCGGACCAATCTGGAGGAGGCGGCAAAGCGATATGAGGACCAGGCCCCCAAGGGGGAGTTTGTCCTCCTTCTGGAAGGAGCCGCCCCCAAGGAGGAGACCGTCACCCCGGAGGATGGGCTGGCCCTGGTGGAGAAGTACCGGGGAGAGGGACTCTCCCTCAAGGACGCCTCCCGCCAGGCCGCCGCGGATACCGGACTCAACCGGAAGGCGCTGTATGATGCCGCCCTTGGAAAGGGAAGGAACCCTCTGTCTTAATAATGGGAGAAAAAGAGGAAGGAACCCCTGTCCCAATTGAAATGAACTGTCCCAGATGATACGGACAGCACAAAAAGCCCTCTGGCAGGGTAATATGAAGTTTTAAGCGGAGGGGCGCAGCGAGCGAACATATCTCTGGCTTCTTGGAAGGTGGCAGGCTTATGACAACAGCCACACTCTATTTTCAAAATGACAGAGAAATTTTCGGCCCGGGCGTTATCATCAGGGTTTCCACGCCTTGACATCCACGGCGTAATCCCCTATTGTTTAGTCCGCTGAAAAGATGCTGTAGAGGTGTGCTGGGCACCTTGGTCACTGTGGAGCTGCTGTCCCATCTGTACCCATTTTCTCCTGCGTCAAATTTCACTAAGAAGGTTGTATTTCTTCATCATTCTGAGAATCGTCTTTGAGGGCAAGCCAGCTGCCTGGCGAGCCTGTTCACGGGTATGGCGGGTGATCCTGTTCCTGATCTGTTTTTTTCAACCCCGGCTTGTCTGCCATTTCCTGCCGGGTATATCCGGCTTTACGCATAGCCAATAGCTCCGGCTCAATTTCTTTCATGTGTGTGTACTTTCTTTTGGACATAACAATACCCCCCTGTTGTAGTTTTCATTATCCTACAACAGGGGGTGTTTTGTCATGGTCCGTTTTTACTGGTCCGGCTCAGGGAGCCGGGGGCGTTTCTTTTTATTGCTCGCCGTACAGCTTCTCCAGCTTGACCAGATGCTGATAGCGATTCATGGCGGCCTGCTCAGCCTCCGCAAACAGCTCCTTGGCACGGTCGGGGAAGGCACGGGTCAGGGAGGAGTACCGGGCCTCGTTCATGATGAACTCCTGATAGCCGCCGGCAGGGGCCTTGGAGTCCAGAATGAAGGGGTTCTTGCCCTGCTTCTTCAGGTCGGGGTTGAAGCGGAACATATTCCAGTAGCCGCACTCCACGGCCTTCTTCATCTCGGACTGGCAGTTAATCATGCCGCCCTTGATGGAGTGCATCTCACAGGGAGCGTAGCCGATAATCAGGGAAGGACCGTGGTAGGCCTCCGCCTCGGTGATGGCCTTCAGAGTCTGGGCGGGATTGGCGCCCATGGCTACCTGAGCCACATAGACATAGCCATAGCTCATGGCGATCTCGGACAGGCTCTTCTTATTTACCGACTTGCCGGCAGCGGCGAACTGAGCCACAGCGCCGATGGGGGTGGCCTTGGAGGCTTGGCCGCCGGTGTTGGAGTAGACCTCGGTATCGAAGACCATCACATTCACATCCTCGCCGGAAGCCAGAACATGGTCCAGTCCGCCGAAGCCAATGTCGTAGGCCCAGCCGTCGCCGCCCAGAATCCAGATGGATTTCTTGGTCAAAAATTCCCTGTTGTTCAGAATTTCCCCGGCCAGGGGGCAGCCGGCGGCCTTTGCGGCCTCCAGAGCGGGAATCAAGGCGGTGGTGGCGGCCTTGTTGGCCTCTCCGTCGTTCACCGTCTCCAGATAGGCGGCAATGAGGCCCTTGGTCTCGGCGGAGGTCCGCTGGTCGGCAGCCATCTCCTCCAGCTTGGCGATCATTCTGTCACGGACGGCCTTCTGACCATAGTAGAAGCCCAGGCCGTGCTCGGCGTTGTCCTCGAAGAGGGAGTTTGCCCAGGCGGGGCCGTGTCCGTCCCTGTTCAGGGTATAGGGAGAGGTTGCGGCGGGACCGCCCCAGATGGAGGAACAGCCGGTGGCGTTGGAAATGTACATCCGGTCGCCGCACACCTGGGTCAACAGGCGGGCGTAAGCGGTCTCGGCACATCCGGCACAGGCACCGGAGAACTCCAGCAGGGGCTGCTTAAACTGGCTGCCCTTGACCGAGGTAATATCCTCCACATCTGCCTTGGGGGCAACGGAAGCCACCATGTAATCGAAGACCTCCTGCTGGGCGGCCTGAGATTCCTGGGCCTCCATGGTGATGGCCTTGGTGGGACAAACCCCTACGCAGACGCCGCAGCCCATGCAGTCCAGAGGGGAGACGGCGATGGTGTACTTGTAAAGACCCTTGCCCTTCCCCGCCTTGATGTCCACAATCTTGGAGGCGGCGGGGGCGGCAGCGGCCTCGGCCTCGGTGAGGGCATAGGGACGGATGGTGGCATGGGGGCAGACATAGGAGCATTGGTTGCACTGGATACACTTCTGGGCATCCCATTCGGGTACCGTGACGGCAACGCCGCGCTTCTCATAGGCGGCAGCGCCCTGCTCAAAGGTGCCGTCCACATGGTTTGTGAAGGCGGAGACGGGCAGGCTGTCGCCGTCCATCTTTCCAATGGGCTCCATCACCTTCTCCACCATCTCCACCAACTCCCTGCGTCCGGTCAGGGTGGAGGCCTTGGACTGGTCCTCCGCGGCTGCCCAAGAGGCGGGCACCTCGAACTTATGGATCAGGGAAGCACCCATATCAATGGCCTTGTGGTTCAGATCCACCACATCCTGGCCCTTTTTCAGGTAGGACTTCGTGGCGGCATCCTTCATGTACCTTATGGCCTCATCCTTGGGAATGATGTTGGCCAGAGCAAAGAAGGCGGACTGAAGGATGGTATTGGTACGCTTGCCCATACCGATCTCAATGGCGGCGTCAATGGCGTTGATGGTATAGACCTGGATGTTATGCTCGGCCACATAGCGCTTGGCCGCGGCGGGCATATGCTGGTCCAGCTCCTGATCGTTCCACTGACAGTTAATCAGGAAGATACCCCCATCCTTCACATCCCGGACCATGGGGAAGCCCTTGATGATATAGGAGGGTACATGGCAGGCCACAAAGTCGGCCTTGTTGATGTAATAGGGGGCACGGATCGGCTTGTCGCCGAAGCGCAGGTGGCTGGCGGTCACGCCGCCGGTCTTCTTGGAGTCATACTGGAAGTAAGCCTGGATGTACTTATCGGTATGGTCGCCGATGATTTTGGTGGAATTCTTATTGGCACCCACGGTACCGTCGCCGCCCAGGCCCCAGAATTTGCATTCAATGGTGCCCTCCGCGGCGGTATTGGGACAATCATGCTCGGGGAGAGAGAGATTTGTGACATCGTCCACGATACCGATGGTGAATTCCCGCTTTGGCTCCTTCTGGTCCAGCTCCTCGTAAACAGCGAAGACGCTGCGGGGAGGGGTATCCTTGGAACCCAGGCCGTACCGGCCCCGGATCACGGTCTTGTCGGTGATTCCGTGTTCCATCAGGGCGGTGATCACATCCTGATAGAGCGGCTCACCCAAAGAGCCGGGCTCCTTGGTGCGGTCCAGGACGGCGATCTTCTTCACGGTCTTGGGAAGGGCGGCGATGAGCTTATCCGCACGGAAGGGCCGATAGAGACGGACCTTGATGAGGCCCACCTTCTGCCCGTTGGCGTTCAGGTAGTCAACCACTTCCTCGGTCACGTCACAGATGGAGCCCATGGCAATGATGACCCGGTCCGCATCTTCGGCGCCGTAGTAGTTAAAGAGCTGATAGTTGGTCCCCAGCTTGGCGTTAATCCTGCCCATGTAATCCTCAACGATATCGGGGACCGCGTTGTAGTACTGATTGCAGGCCTCACGGTGCTGGAAGAAAATGTCTCCGTTTTCGTGAGAGCCGCGCATGGTGGGATGCTCAGGGTTCAGGGCCCGCTTGCGGAAGGCCTCCACAGCGTCCATATCCACCATTTCCTTCAGATCCTCATAATCCCAGATCTGGATCTTCTGGATCTCGTGGGAGGTACGGAATCCGTCAAAGAAATTAATAAAGGGGACCCGGCCCTTGATGGCGGCCAGGTGAGCGACAGCACCCAGGTCCATGACCTCCTGGACATTGCTCTCACACAGCATGGCAAACCCGGTTTGACGACATGCCATAACATCGGAGTGGTCGCCGAAGATGTTCAGGGCGTGGCTCGCCACGGTACGGGCGGAGACATGGAAGACAGTGGGCAGAAGTTCGCCGGCGATCTTATACATATTGGGGATCATCAGCAGCAGACCCTGGGAGGCGGTATAGGTGGTGGTGAGGGCACCGGCGGCCAGGGAGCCGTGGACGGTGCCGGCGGCACCGGCCTCTGATTCCATCTCCACCACTTTGACGGTGGTACCGAAGATGTTCTTCAGGCCGTTGGCGGACCACTGGTCCACATAGTCGGCCATGGGGCTGGACGGCGTGATGGGGTAGATACCCGCAACCTCGGTAAACGCATAGGATACATGCGCCGCCGCGGTGTTGCCGTCCATGGACTTAAACTTTCTTGCCATGTTTACATTTTTCCTCCTTATGGTGGGATTCGTTTCCGCATTTAACTATACCATTTGGGCGTGGACTTGTAAACCGGAAATCCCGGAATTCCCGCTTTTTTTACAGCCTGTCACGGGGCAGGGAGGAATGTTTTTCCATCTGATCCAAAAAGCAGAGGAATGGGGATTTTCCTCTCTGGGCGATTGCCTTTTTTTTGGGGAGCGATTATAATAGGATAAAGTGAAAAAAGGGGGAAAATCATGCTTCAAAAGGTGCTGTCTCTGGGACTCCGGGGGGTTTCCGGCTATGTGGTCACCGCCGAGTGCGATCTCTCCGGCGGCCTTCCCAACTTTGATGTGGTCGGACTGGCGGACACCGCCGTCAAGGAGGCCAGAGAGCGGGTCCGGGCCGCCGTCAAAAACTCCGGGTTCCCCTTCCCTGTCTCCCGCATCACGGTCAATTTGGCCCCTGCGGATCTGCGGAAGGCGGGCACTCTCTACGACCTTCCCATTCTGGTCTCCATTCTGGGGGCCTCCGGGCAGTGCAGGGTCCCCGACCAGGGCGCCGCCTTTTTGGGGGAGCTTTCCCTGGCGGGGGCGGTCCGCCCTGTGGCCGGGATGCTCCCCATGGCCCTCGCGGCCAAACGGGCGGGAATCACCACCCTCTATGTCCCCGCGGACAACGCCCCGGAGGCCACTCTGGCGGAGGGCCTCACCGTCTATCCCGTAGAGAC
>JAHHSE010000035.1 GCA_020025395.1 Oscillospiraceae bacterium | reverse complement strand
CATCTTCACCCACAAGGAGTGGCGCATGACGGCCCGGGCGGCAGAGGCCCGGGAGGAAACCTTGCCTGAGGGGTGGTTCTGGGCGGATTGGGCGGACTGGAAGCACACCTATTCCATCCCCAGCGCCTTTTCCCCCTTTGCTCCCTTTGTAGAAGAGCGGCTGCGGGGAGCTTCCCGCACCCTTTGGTAAGGTAAGGCCCGCGAGGAAAGATCCTCTCGTCAGGAGAGACGGGAGAAGGAAAGGAACGAGGAAGATGGCAAAGCTCTACTACCGATACGGGGTCATGGGCTCCAGTAAGACGGCCAATGCCCTGATGGTCAACTACAATTATGAGGAGCGGGGGCAGAAAGCCCTGCTGGTAAAGCCCGCCGTGGACCAGAGGGATGGGGAGCGGTTTGTGGCCTCTCGGGCGGGCCTGAGCCATCCCTGCATCTACTTTCATGAGATGAGGGAAATGCCCATGGAGGCGCTGAAGAAATACGCCTGTGTCATTGTGGACGAGGCCCAGTTCCTCACCCGGGAGGAGGTCTCCTGGCTGGTTCATCTGGTGGACGACGAGAACATTCCGGTGATCTGCTACGGCCTGCGGGCGGACTTCGCGGGCCATCTCTTCCCCGGCTCCGCGGCCCTGCTGGCCTGGGCCGATGTGATCGAGGAGATCAAGACCATTTGCTGGTGCGGGAAAAAGGCCACCTTCAATGCCCGGTTTGATGAGAACGGAACGGTGGTCAAAGAGGGGGAACAGGTGGTCCTGGGGGCCAATGACCGATACATCGGTCTTTGCCGAAAGCACTGGGCGGAGGGAAATCTTGGCCCAAGAGCCTGATTTTCTGCCGAACCGATGTTAAACAGGCGGCTCCGGAGATGGCTCCGGGGCCGCCTTTCTGTACTGGATGGGGTCACTGGATGTGGACATGATTGTTGATGTGATCCATGCAATAGCAGTAATAGCCGCTGCATTTGGAACAGTAGCGGAACTCCAGATTGGGATACTCCGCGTCGGTGCGCCCGCAGACGGCGCATTTATGGAGATAGCCCTTGCTGGCCTGGGCGGCTTTCTGTGCCTTTTTGAAGTCGATGGTCTGGCGGGAGGTCTGATGCCGGACCCGGCGGAAGAGATAGGCGAAGTCCGACCAGAAGAAGAGGATATAATTAAGAATGGCCACAACGGGGATGAGGGCATAGAGCCTTGGCCCAAAGAGCAGGGGGCTGAGGACCCCCCAGCCGAAGATGGCGGCGTCAAACCAGGCCATCCATTTGGCCTTGATGGGAATAAGAAAGAAGAGAAGAAACTGGGTGTTGGGATAGAGGGTGGCAAAGGCGAAGAAGAGAGAGAGGTTGACATAACTCATAGAGGCGTAGCCGATCATCAGTCCGGTGAGGATGTTGAGCAGGATGCCCATCAGGTAGAAGACGGTGAAGCGCTGACTGCCCCATTCCCGTTCCAGGCTGGTGCCGATCATATAGTAAAAGTAGAGGGAGAGGGCAAAGGAGAACATATCGCTCCCCAGGGGCAGGAAGACAAAGGTGAGAAGCCGCCAGATCTGCCCGTGGAAAATGGCGCCCCGGTCAAAAAAGAGCATGGCGGAAAAGGTGCCGCCGCTGAACATATCCATCAGGTAAACCAGCACATTTCCGATCACCACATACATCATCAGATTGGGCAGCTCAAACCGGGGGAATTTTCGGCAGAAGCGGTCCAGCCAGGTGTCAAAGGATTTCACGAAAGGACCTCCTAAAAAGTAAGATGATAAGATTTTATCTTTTTTTATCCGCAAAGTCTAGGAGAATTTGTAAACAATTTGAAAATCGGGGACAAAAGACTTGCAATTGGGGGAAGGGTTTGATATAATGCAGTCACAATTCAATCAACCCATTATCAAGAGTGAGTGAGAGAGTTAGCTCTATGACCTCACACCAACCTGCTCAGCAAGGTGGTACCGCTAACAGCGATAAGGAGGCGCCGTATGAAAATCGGCGGGGAACTCCTTGTGGAGTTCCCCGTTTTTTCATCCCCCTCCCAGGAAGAAAGGAGAAAAACCATGTCCAATCGTGTCTTTACATCCGAGTCCGTCACAGAGGGGCATCCCGACAAGGTCTGCGATCAGATCTCTGACGCCGTTCTGGACGATATCCTGGCCAATGACCCCACTGCCCATGTGGCCTGTGAGACCTTTACCACCACCGGCATGGTGGTGGTCATGGGTGAGATCACAACCAATCACTACACCGACATCTCCAACATTGTCCGCCGGACCATCCAGCGCATCGGCTACACCAATCCGGAGTACGGCTTTGACTACCGCTCCTGCGCCGTGATGACCGCCATCGACGAGCAGTCCCCCGACATCGCCATGGGGGTCAATCAGTCCTTTGAGGCCCAGAACGGCGGTCAGGACGCCGCCGACCTCATCGGCGCCGGGGATCAGGGCATGATGTTCGGCTACGCCTGTGACGAGACCCCCGAACTGATGCCCGCCCCCCTCTCCCTGGCCCACAAGCTCTCCCGCCATCTGGCGGAGGTTCGGAAGAAGGGGGAGCTGACCTGGCTCCGCCCAGACGGCAAGAGCCAGGTGACGGTGGAGTATGACGAGGATGGAAAGATCCTCCGCTGCCCCGCCATTGTGGTCTCTACCCAGCATGACCCCGATATCTCCCTCAAGGACCTGCGGGAGGCTGTCATTGAGACCGTCATCAAGCCCATTATCCCCGCCCGGTACATCGACAAGGACACCAAGCTCTATGTCAATCCCACCGGACGCTTTGTGGTGGGCGGCCCCGTGGGGGACACCGGACTCACCGGGCGGAAGATCATTGTGGATACCTACGGCGGCTCCGCCGCCCACGGCGGCGGCTGCTTCTCCGGCAAGGACCCCACCAAGGTGGACCGGTCCGCCGCCTATATGGCCCGCTATGTGGCCAAGAACCTGGTGGCCGCCGGCCTGGCCAGAAAGTGCCAGATCGAGCTGGCCTACGCCATCGGTGTGGCCCGTCCGGTCTCCGTGCTGGTAGAGAGCTACGGCACCGGAAAGGTCTCCGATGAGAAGCTGGCCCAGCTGGTGGAGCAGTTCTTCGATCTCCGCCCCGCCAAGATCATTGAGACCCTGGATCTCCGCCGTCCCATCTATGAGCAAACCGCCGCTTACGGTCATTTCGGACGGACCGATCTGGATCTCCCCTGGGAGCGCACCGACCTGGTGGAGGCCCTCAAGGCCGCCATCTAAGCGCCCTCTAAATCCAAAGAGAAGCCTGACCCCCAAAACGGCGTGACCAATTTGGTCACGCCGTTTTCTGTACGGGAGAAAGCCCTTTTATAGGGGATTCTCGGTTTCCGAGAGAAATTCTACAGGGACTGGGTGGGATTCTCTCTGACAAAACCGTAGAATGGGGGCAGAACAAAGCCAAGGAGGATAGAAGATGGAAAAGAAAACCATCGGCGGCTTTCTTGCCGCCTTACGCAAGGCGAATGGGATGACCCAAAAAGACCTGGCGGATCGGCTGAATGTCTCAGATAAGACGGTCAGCCGCTGGGAGCGGGAGGAGGGCACCCCGGACCTGTCCCTGATCCCTGTTTTGGCGGAGCTTTTCGGGGTCACCTGTGACGAGCTGCTCAGAGGGCAGCGGAACTCCCCGGAGGAGCGGGCGGAGACCCAAGGGGGAGGAGCGTCCAGCCAAAGGGGGGAAAAACAACGCCAGCGGCTTTGGAAGGCGGCCCTCTCCCAGTACAAAACACAGACCTATATCGCCATGGGGATTTCGGTGACCGGCCTTCTTGTGGCGCTGATCTGCAATCTGGCCTTCTTAAAGGCAATCCTGGGGGCCTTGTGCGGAGCCATCTTTTTTGTGGCCAGCGTGGTGAGTCAGGCGGTGTTTCTCAACCGGGCCTTCCTCCGGGTAGAGGATGGGGAACTGGACCCGGCGGAGTGGTCCGCATTCCGCAGAAGGGTCATTGAGCTTGCGGAGAAGTCCGTCGGTCTGACGGTCAGCCTTCTGGGCTTTACCGCCCCCCTGGCTTTTGCGGACGCCTATGCGGGCCTGAATGCGGGCGATCTCCTTGTCTTCGGCCTGGCGGTGGGGCTCCTCTTCTTGGTCATCTATGGGGTGGGCTGTTATCTGTTCAACGGCTCCCTCCTCAAACGGGGGAGCTTCGCCCTCAGCGAAGAAGAGGCCGCCGGATACAGAGCCGGCCGCAAGAGGAAAAAGACCTGCGCCATCCTCCTGGCGGTCCTTCTGGGGATCACTTTTCTGGGCCACCAGGCCGCCACCATGATTTATGGTCCCTGGTCTATTATGGAGGGTACCACCTTTCACGACTACGATTCCTTTGTGGCCTTTATGGAGCAGGAGGTCCCCTCTGATCCCCAGCCCCCATTCTTCGAAAATCAGGAGGACGAAGACCTCTGGACAGAGGGAGAGTGTACCTATTACGACGAATTCGGAAGGGAGATCAGTGAGGAGGAGGCCCTGCACCGTACCCTGAAGGACAGGGAGGGAAAGATCGTATGTGAATATACGGATCGAAACGAAAGTGTCCACTCCCTGCGATATACCCCTAAGAAGGGGACGGTCCTTCCCATTACCGTGTGTACCGAACAGGACCTGATGGAAGCCCGGAAGAAGGTGGGGGTCAGAAATGTGCTGTTTGGTGTGGGGTACGGGGTGGAGACCGTCGGCGTCCTGGTTTACTACTTTGTGAAACGGGCAAAGGAATAAGGCTGTTTTCGGGGAAGTTTTCCACAGGATGGGAAGAATTTTGGATTAGAACTGGACAAGGTTTCCCGGATGGGGTAAACTATACGAGCGGGCAGATGCCCGTCTATTTGAAAAGGATAACAAGGAGGAGGCCGTTATGAAGGTCCTGTATCTCCTCAACCACGCGGGGAAGGCGGGGACGGAGCGCTATGTGGAGACCCTGGTGAAGTACCTGTCCGCCGACGGGCGTGTGGAGCCTTTTTTCGCCTACCACGAGCCGGGTCTTCTGGTGGAGCGGATGGAGGCCATGGGGGTGCCCACCCGGCAGCTTCCCATGAAGAGCCGTTTTGACCGCCGGGCTGCCAAGGCCCTGGCCGGACTCTGTACGGAGTGGGGCATTGATCTGGTCCACTGCCACTACCTGCGGGAGCATTACATTGCCCTGCTGGCAAAAACATACAACAAAAAGCTCCGGGTGGTCTATACCAATCACTTTGTCATGGCCAACGATGGGATCACCCGGCTCTCCAACCGCTGGATGGATCGGCGGCAGGATCAGATGATCGCCGTGTGCAACAGGGGAAAGGAACAGCTGACGGCCAACGGCTGGAGGGGGGACCGGATCCGGGTCATCTTCAACGCCGTGGACCCGGAGGCCTGGGCGGGGGACCGCTCCGACTCCACCCTTCGAGAGGAGCTGGGCATCCCGGCAGATCGGTTTGTGATGCTCATCGCCTCCCGCTTCGCCCCGGACAAGGGCCACGCTTACCTTCTCAAGGCTCTGAAGCGGCTGAAGGAAAAGACCCAGACCCCCTTTACCATGGTGCTGGCTGGGGATGGGGAGCTGCTGGAGCAAAGCAAGCAGCTGGCGGCCGAACTGGGGCTGACCCCGGAGGAGGTCCGATTCATCGGCTTTCGGAAGGACATCAAAAACCTCTATAAGGCAGCGGACCTCTACATCAACGCCTCCCAGCATGAGGCCCTGTCCTTCCTGATCGTGGAGGCCATGGCCTCCGGTCTGCCCGCCATTATCACCGATATGGGGGGCAACAGCGATATCCTCAAGGGGGAGGAGGAGGGCGGACTTCTGGTGACCTACGATGACCCGGAGGAGCTTTCCGACGGAATGAAGCGCTTTCTGGAGGACCGGGCCTTTTTGGACCGATGCAGAGCCAATGCCAAAAGGAACATTGAGGAGCGTTTCGAGATTCATAAAATGTGCGCCGCCACCTATTCTGTCTATCAAAACGCCTGCCAGTAAAGGAGAACACCCATGTCCATTGTGGAAAATAGTTTGATCTGCCGCCTGATCCTGGCCTTTTGGACGGGTCTCACCGGACTGTGGGAGGGAAGCTGGCTTCACAGCCGGTTTGCCGCCCTGGGACAGGAGATCCGAAAAAAAGGGGAGGAGAGCCTCCTCTGTACCCTGATTTGGAGAGAGGGGACGCTGGAAAGGGCCTGGCCCAGAAGTGTTTCCTGCGGTCTTCTCACCCTCCTGCTGAACATTCCCTGCGCTCTGGCGAAATGGATCTATAAGGCGGGAAAAAAATGGTGGGACGGGAGCTTTTTCTGCCGTCTCATCGGAGGAATGGGGGGAGCCGCCACCATTCTGACGGGCCTCTTTATGCTGGGGATGCTCATCGCGCCCCATGAGATTTGGAACAATGTCTACGGTCTTTTGGGGGCTGTGACCCTCACCGCCCTTTTTGTCTTCGCCTCCGGAAAGCATCCCCTCCGCATGGAGCCGGACCGGGTGAGTCCCCATGTGATCTTCTTCTTCGCCTTTGTGGCCATTGCCCTGGCAAGCTCTCTGGCCACCCGGCTCTCCCTCCGGTTCTTCTTCTTCCATGTCACCTGCTTCCTCATCGTCCTTCTGATGGTGAGCGCCACCAACCGGGTGGAGCAGCTTCGGTATGGGGTGGCCGTGATGTCCGGCGGTCTCTTCCTGGCCTCTCTGTACGGCTGTTATCAGGGGCTGATCGGAGTGGATGTGGTGGCATCCCAGCAGGATATGAAGGTGAATGTGGGAATGCCAGGGCGGGTCTACTCCTTCTTTGACAACCCCAACAACTTCGCCGAGGTCCTGGTGATGCTCCTCCCCCTGGTTCTGGCGCTTCTTCTGACCTCCAAGACCCTTCGGGGAAGGCTCTTCTCCCTTCTGGTCCTGGGGACCGGCGTGGCCGCCATCGGATACACCTATTCCCGCTCCGGCTGGCTGGGGCTGGCTCTGGCCCTTTTTGTCTTCCTGGCCCTTCAGAACTGGAAGATTGTCCCCTTTGCCCTGGCGGCGGGGATACTGGCCCTCCCCTTTCTGCCAGAGAGTATCTATAACCGCTTTCTCTCCATCGGCAATATGAAGGACACCTCCACCCGCTATCGCTTTGCCATCTATGACGCCACCTGGAACCTGATGGGCGACCACTGGGCCAAGGGCGTGGGTCTGGGCAGCGATGTGATGAAAAAGGCCTTCACCACCTATCCCACCATGTTTGACGGGAACCACCCCATCCACACCCACAACAACTACCTCCAGATGTGGGGGGAGCTGGGGATCTTTGGGGGACTTGCCTATCTGGCCATAGTCTTCGGTCAGCTCAAGGGAGGGCTCAAGGCCTTCTACTCCGCCAAAAACAAGGAGCTTCGCACCCTGACCGCCGGGGCGGTGGGGGGATTCTGCGGGATCATGCTCATCGGGGTGGCAGAGTACACCTGGTTCTATCCCCGGAATATGTTTTTCTTCTGGTTCCTCTTTGGGACCATCGCCGCCTGCGTCAAGCTGGCGAAACTGGAAAAGTAAACAGGCTGCGGCGTCCCCTTCCGGGGACGCCGATCTTTTTTCTCCCTTTTCCTCCTCCCGCATATGCTGGTATGGGGGAGACCCCAGAAAACAAGGGAGGAACAGCAATGGATACATATTCGGGTCTGGCGGAGCTGAAGGCAGGAGAATCCGCCATCGTCACTCAGGTGGGCGGAGAGGAGAGCATGGGCCGGCGGCTCATGGATCTTGGGCTGATCCCGGGGACCAGGGTGACCTGTCTGGGAGCCAGCCCTGCCGGAGACCCATCGGCTTATCTGATTCGGGGCGCGGTGTTCGCCCTTCGGAGGAAAGATGCCAACACGGTGAGAATCCGTCCCCTCTCCCGGGAGCAGGACAAGAAGGATCGGAGTTAACGGAGAAGGGAGAGGAGAGAATGGAACAGGTTATAGCCCTGGTGGGAAATCCCAATGTGGGAAAGAGTACGGTGTTCAACGGACTGACCGGCTTACATCAGCATACAGGAAACTGGCCCGGAAAGACGGTGGAGCTGGCCCAGGGCAGGTATACTTATCACGGAAGGACCTATTTACTGGCGGATCTCCCGGGGACTTACTCGCTGAATCCCCGTTCCGCGGAGGAGGAGGTGACTCGGGATTTTCTTCAAAATGACCGGCCGGATGCCGCTGTGGTGGTGTGTGACGCGACCTGTCTGGAGCGGAATCTGAATCTGGTCTTACAGACCATGGAAGTTGCGGGCCGGGTGGTGGTCTGCCTCAATCTGATGGATGAGGCAGAGCGCAAGGGAATCCAGGTGGATCATCTGGAGCTTTCCCGACGGCTGGGGGTTCCGGTGGTCCCCACGGCAGCGGGAAAGGGAAGAGGGCTGGAGGCCCTGATGGCTGTCATCGCCACCGTGGCCTCAGGAGGGGACCGGTCCACCCGGCCCAAGCGGACCGTGGAGGAAACCATCCATCTGGCGGAGGAAATCGCCGGGGCCGTGACCCATTATCAGAGGGAGGACTATGCCCGACGGGATCGGAGATTGGATCGGCTCCTCACCAGCAGGGTCACCGGCCTGCCTCTGATGCTCCTGCTTTTGACACTGGTCTTTTGGATCACCATCCGGGGCGCCAATCTGCCCTCCGATCTATTGTCGGACCTCTTCGCAAGAGGTGAGGTTTTGCTGGAGCAGTTCTTCCGGCGGCTAAATGCCCCGGAATGGCTCTATGGCGCTCTGGTGGAGGGGGCTTATCGGGTCCTCACCTGGGTGATCTCGGTGATGCTGCCCCCCATGGCCATCTTCTTCCCCCTGTTCACCCTGCTGGAGGACTTTGGCTATCTGCCTCGGGTGGCCTTTGTGCTGGACCACGCCTTTCAAAAGGCTCACGCCTGCGGGAAGCAGGCCCTCACCATGGCATCCGGCTTTGGGTGCAACGCCGCCGGAGTGGTGGGCTGTCGGATCATCGACTCTCCCAGAGAGCGGCTGATCGCCATCCTCACCAATAACTTTGTCCCCTGCAACGGACGTTTCCCAACCCTCATCGCCATCCTCACCATGTTCTTTCTTCCGGCGGGGAAGAGCGGGTTTTGGGCCGCCCTCCTTCTGGCGGGAGTCATCTTTCTGGGGGGGCTTTTTACCTTTTGGAGCTCCAAGCTCCTGTCCATGACCCTGCTGAAGGGGGTTCCATCCTCCTTCGCCCTGGAGCTGCCGCCCTATCGGATCCCAAAGGTGGGGCAGGTGCTTTTTCGGTCCATTGTGGACCGAACCCTCTTCGTCCTGGGCCGGGCGGTGGCGGTGGCGGCCCCGGCGGGGCTGGTGATTTGGGTCTTTGCCAATGTGGAGGTGGGAGGGCTTTCCATCCTGACTCACTGCACCCGGTTTCTGGATCCCTTTGCCCGGATCTTCGGGATGGATGGTGTAATTCTGATGGCCTTTCTTCTGGGGCTGCCGGCCAATGAAATCGTGGTTCCCATTATGCTGATGGCCTATCTCTCTCAAGGGGGTCTGGTGGAGATGGAGGATCTGACTGCGCTCCGTGCCCTGCTGATCGACCAGGGCTGGACTTGGGTGACAGCGGTCTGCACCCTTCTTTTCACCCTCTTTCACTGGCCCTGTTCCACCACCTGCCTCACCATTCGGAAGGAGACAAGGAGCTGGAAGTGGACGGCGGTCTCCTTTCTGCTCCCCACCCTGATGGGCTTTGCGGCCTGCTTCCTGGTGGCTACCGCCGCCCGGCTGTTTGGAGGGGGATAGAAGAACATCCCAACACCACCGGAAACGATGGGACCCAGGCCATCCTCTCAAAATCGGAACACATGGGAAAATTGCAGAAAGTCAGGGGATGACAGGGTTGACCGCTCGGGGGGATGACACTGCAAGGAGGGGAAAAGGATACCTGTTTATCAGGGAGCAAAGCGAAGCCTTTTGCAGCGGCCAGAGCGGGGGACCGTCCCGGACGATCCCCCGCTGCTTAGGATTCCCCTCCAAATGGCGAGAAAGGGCTTTACAAAAGGAGAGAAATCTGCTATACTGACTAGGTAATTTGACCTCTGGGCCTGTAGCGCAGTTGGGAGCGCATCACATTCGCATTGTGGGGGTCGTCGGTTCGAATCCGATCAGGTCCACCAGGAACAAGCTCGCTGTTTATTCAGACAGCGAGCTTGTTCTTTTCTCTGTTCTAGTATGGGATTGAAACCATGGCACGGAGGATGGGGCGCTTTTTCCGCCTTATGGGCCTTCCGATCAAGGGGATCCTGTGGGGCGCCCGGAGGGAAAGCGGGTTCCCGTGACCGGAAATGCAAGAAGGGATTCCGTCTTTCTTTCTAAAGCAATTTGTGTTATAATAAAAAAAGAAACGGCTGAAAGACTGAATTTCCGTTTTTGGTTTCCGGAATGGGCCATCCGCGCTCCTTTCCCTGTATTCCATTTCGTTGAAGCGTATATTCGCGGTTCGGTCATCAGAGTTAGAAAAAGGAGGATGACAATGAAGGTTAGAGGCATATCCCGGTGTATCTGCATCGGCCTCTCCCTGGCGCTTGCCCTTCAGCTGGGGGGGCTGCCCGCATATGCGGCCGGCCCTGCGGAGGAGGCGCAGACCATTGCGGGCGTCAATCAAAGCGAGTGGGATGCGCTGAAAGAAGAGCTGTCCCGAAACGGGAATCCTGTCACAAGCTATGTCAATCAGGATGATCAGAAGGAGAAAACCATTCTTTGGGTAAAGGGGATTAACCCGCCCCCCATGGGGAGCAACGATAGTCCGTTTGTGCGTCAGGAAAGCACCCATGGGAACGTGACCTATATCACCTATGAGGCCCCATATCTTCCGGGCAATCGCTGGTATGATGTGAACAAGTCAGGCGGAGCGGATGCGTTCCTGTGCTTTGCCGCCACCGCCTCCAATGGCCTGCACTGGTGGTTGGAGCAGAATGAGGACTATATCCGCCAATATCTCGCCAATCGCCCGGATGACCCCAAGAAGTCGGAGATAGAGGGATTTCTCAACTCCTTTCAGGGCCAATATTCCAGCAAGGTCTTTCAGCACTATATTGCCCAATTCGGCGGTCGGAGGAACGGATACTGGTCGGACCTCCTGCTGGACAACTTTATCAACGGCTACCTCTATAAGGAAAATGGCGGCACCAATGACCCGGATTATGACGGACCGACACTGGAGCAAACCGGGCCGCGCCCCTACTCCGGATATTTCTTTGATGTCTTCGGCCGCCATACGCTGGCCCGCCGTCACTACGATTGGTCCTATGACGACATCAGCAATAACATTAAGAATGCCCTTCTGGAGGGCAAAATTGTCATGGTAAGCTATGCCATGGGGGGATACGCCCATATTGTCACCCTGTGGGGGGCGGAATTTGACCTCAACGGCAAGATCAGCGCGGTGTATCTGTCTGATTCGGATGATCCCGAAGCAGTTGGTATGTACCGTTATCGGGTGGTGCCATCAGGAAACCGTACGCGGCTTACAACGAATAAGACCGGTCAGACAGGCAGTTATATCGACGCGCTGGTCACCCTTTCCCTGGGAGAGGAGTACTGGGAGAAATATTTGAATATTTCCAGACATCCCCTGACCCTCACATGGGGGCAGACAAGGTTTACCTATAATGGCACCCCTCAGAAGCCGGATGTTACCTTCTCCGGGGTGCAGGGGAATGACGATGTCCAGGTTTCCTCCTTCGGCGCTCAGACCGCTGCCGGGACCTATACCGCCTCCGCAGCCATCCGGGGGAGGGATGAAAAAAAATATGAGCTGCCCTCCAACCACACCCAGAAGTTTACCATCGGCAAAGCCAATGTGGGGATAGAGGTCTCGTCCAATCTGGATGCGCTTGCGACCGAAAATGTCATCACACTGCGTGCAAAAGTGACAGGCGTCAATGAGGAGCTTCCTAATGGTACGGTCTCCTTCCTGGGAAACGGAAGGACACTTGGCCAGGCAGAGCTGAAAAATGGAATCGGAGAATTCCGTTGGGAAAATCCCGATTCAGGCTCGTATCAGATTAC
>JAHHSE010000034.1 GCA_020025395.1 Oscillospiraceae bacterium | reverse complement strand
GATGGGTCTCCTTACTATCTGATGGATCTGCTCCAATACTCTGACATTGATTTTGCGCATCTGGATCGTACCGTGCATTTGGATGTAAACGGTATCGAATCCCCTTTCCAGCACCAGCTGAAGGACGCTGATGTGGTTTCCATCCGTTGTAACTAACTGATTTTATGCCAATGAAAATGGAGTAAGAAAGCTATGAAATCCACTCCCTTTAAATTAAATCGGAAGTTCTTCCTCATCCTGGCAGGTGTACTTCTGATTGCTGCCGCTCTCTTTGTCTATCTGTTTGTCCAGCCGGGGAAGGAAAAAACACCTCCCCCTCCGAATGAATATTCCATCAGCTCTCTGACCGTGGCGGCCCTCCCCTCAGAGGCGGGCGTCTCTGTTTCGGAGGAGGAGGATATGGAAGATTCCGGCGAAGTTATTTACCAATATACCGGCTTTACCTCTGCGGGAGATACAGTGGCGGATTATACCCAGGTCCTTACCAAGGAATATGGCTTTACCATTGTGGATGATGCCTATTATGAGATGGACCCCCCTGATTTTACCTCAGAAGAAGGACTCGTGACCCTGGCAAAGCCGGATATCTCCGAGGGGAACCTGCTCGCCGTTCAGCTCTCCTGGTTTGGGGAGGACTGCACCGTTATTCTGAGCAACCCGGAAGGAACCATCCAGGAGCCGGAGGGCATGACCCTCTTGGAAACACTGGACTATTTCCGTGCCCTTTCCCCCGCCACTCTGGGTCTGTCCGGCACCTCTATGAAGGAATATCAGATATACGCCCTGGATGGAACGGTGCTTGTGGACAGGCGTCCCTGTCTCCAGATCAATGTATATACCAACACCAACCAGGAGGGGACCAATGAGATTCAGGGGATGTATCTCATGACCAGCGATGGTCAGCATCTTTATCGCCTGGACAAGGCCGCCAGAACGGTCACCCCTCTGCGCCATTGAGGCAGGGCAAAAATTCCGCCCTCTCCTGCGGCACCAGATTGGGGGTCTCTACCGTCCCTTCCAGATGAAATGGGAGACTCTCCGGCCATCTGCCGCTGAAGCTCAGAAAAACCGGGGTCAGTACCCCCTCCAAAATTCCTACCGTTGACCGCAGGGAGAGGGCATCCTCCGGGGTCAGCTCCTGGGTAATCTCTGACGAGACCCGGGTGATGCGAAGTCCATATTCTTGGCCCAACGCCATAATCTGTTTCTCTGTTACCCTTATTTTCGCAGACCGATCCAATGTCTGAAATCCGATTAACCCACTGAACCGACCCGCAATTTCCTTCAGCACCCCACTTCTCACCAGGGCTTCTCTGGCCGACTCGTCCTCCCGAAAGAGCTGAAGCGCCAACTCCCCTTCCTTGGCGGGGATGCTCCGCTCCGCCTTTTTCTCCTCTCCTCCGGAAAAGCCCAAGGGCCTGTTTCCAGATCGGGAGAGGTCCGCGTTGGTGGTAAAGAGGAGAATGCAGTGGCGAAAGTCCAGCTCTCTCCCCTGTTGATCGTCCTCTCGATGGGCGCTGCATCGGCCCTCATCCAAAATGGACATAAATACCTTCAGTACCTCGGGATGAGCCTTCTCCAATTCATCAAACATAAATATGGTATAGGGATTTTTTCGGACCGCCTCAAAAATAGGCTTGTCCTCATATCCCGCATAACCCGGAGGCGCTCCGGTCAGCCGATAAGCGGAATGGGCTTCTGTAAAGGTGTTCAGCTCTGTCCAGATAAACTGATAGGGTTTTCCTTCCCGATTGAGAACAGGCAGAAGGCTTTTCCCCAACTCTGATTTCCCAACCCCGGTTGGACCGTAGAAAATCAAAGAAAGTGGTCTGGTGGGATTCTTTTTCCCCATATGACTATACAGTTTAAACGCCACCGCCTCTACCGCGTGTTCCTGTCCCACAACATACTCTCCCAATGCCTTTTCCAAGGTCTGATATCCTTTGAGCCGCGGCTTTTTCTCCTTCGGCGGAGGACATTCTCCCTCTCCAAGGGTTATCAATGTGAGGACCAGTGCCTCAAAGCTCCTGAATTTCAAAGCAGAGGCCTGAAAGAATGCCTTTAGTTTGGGATTTCTCCCCGCATAAGAGACAGCAGGGCGAAAATAGATTTGATAACTTCCCTGACTGTTCCAAAAACCCACTGTGGTTTCCGCCGGATGGCAGCCCTCCGGCATATGGCAGCCGGGAAATTCATAGCTGCGCCCAAATGGGGCGCAGGTGTCGATCTGTTTCCGCAGCAGAGCATACTCCCTTTGCCCACAGGAACAGAAAAAGGAAAAGTTCACTTGCATCTTCATCCCTCCACCTGGAAATTTCTCTTTTCTAAGTATAGACAACCGCTCTCCTCTTTAAGCCCTTCCATCCAAAAATCTCAGATGATACAAGGAAAGGATTTTTAAAATGATTTATGAACTGACAAAAGACCTGGAAACCGGAAATTCCCTCATTGATCGAGAGCATCGTGAACTTCTCCGTGCCGTTAATAACCTGATGGCTGAATGCGGTAAGGGCAAGGGCCGGGCCGCTTTGATGCCCACCCTCCAATTTTTATTGGATTATGTCAACACTCATTTTACCCACGAGGAGCAGCTGCAAAAAAAGGCCTCCTATCCCGGATATTCCGCCCATCACCTATTTCATGAAACCTATAAGGCCAAATTGAAATCCATTTCCGACTCCATTCCGGAGGCCGGCCCATCTGTGGCTGACCTTGCAGCCCTCAATACCCACATCGGTGTCCTGCTCTCCCACATTCGGTCTGAGGATAAGAAACTAGGCGCTTTCCTGCTGGGAAAGGTATAAAAAAGAACCGATTGGCTTCGCGCCAATCGGTTCTTTTTTCTTTTCCTGGATGGATTTTCCTGATTACGCATAGGTGTCAATATATGCACCCTTGGCCGGAGCGGCGGGAAGCATCCGCAGCATCTCCTGGGCAGCCAGTTCCTGGGTATCCATCACCTTCTTCGCAACAGAGACGGAATAATCCACCGCCAGCTTAGAAGCACTCATGTCCATCGCCATGGACGCAAGAGAATTCATCATACTCATTCTTTTTCCTCCTTTTCCATAGAATTTTGATCCCCGCAGAAATCAACAGGGTTCAATACTTCTCCTAAAGCCCCCAAGAATTCTATGGAGGCCGCTTCTCCAATGGCCGAATCCAGATTGGCGGCAGTGGCCTTAATCAGCTCACTGCGGAGAATCGGGACATGATCCGGTGCAGAAATGGCCAGACGGACACGAACACCGTCCACAGAAACCACCGAAATGGTAATATCTTCCCCAATCACCAGAGATTCCCCGGCTTTCCGCTGCAAAATCAGCATGGTCCGCCCCCCTCATTCCGACCAAATTCGGCCAGAGGATGCCGCATATCATATTCCTCGGTCTCTAAAATCACCTGACGAGCCACACGGCTCTGGGGATTGATTGCCACAGGGCATTTTAGATTGACTGTGCTCTCACCTACAGGTTGTCTTACCACACACAGCACATAGTAGCCTAACTCCTGGCTCTCATGAACCCCCAGCTGCTCCAGCTCACTGGGTGCCAGCTCCGGAAAATAGTCCGGACGAAGAGAGAAGGGGTCCATGACAACAAAGGCCAGGGCAGGGGTAACTGTGCTTTGAAGGCAGAGCAGCTTTCCGCCCCCGGATTCAAAGGGCAGGAGAAGGAAGCTATGCTCCTCTTCAAACCCAAAGAGTCCGATGGGAAAGATGACGCAGTCTTCCTGCTCGTATTCAATCGGCCCAAAATATTTCGTGGTAAGAATCAAATCACTGCCTCCTATTTATGCCTGCGTATCCAGCGGTTCGTAATTGGGATCTGAGGAGGGCGGCACATACAGAGGACCACCCACATACTTGATGATAACCTCCGGCCGCTGTTTTACGGAAATTTCAATGTCTCCCGGAGTGAACTGGAACTTTGTCTGATTCATACGCCAGTCGAAATTCAGCTTATCCATCTCAAAACGGATGTTCATCTCACCCGGTGTCCAGCTGATTTCGGGACCGGTGGTGGGCAGAAATTGAATGCCCACATTGGTCTTAATCTGACGGGCCTGGGCATCCGCAGCAAACTTTGTCACCATCTCTTCTCCAATCTTGGCATTCAGAAGAACCTGACCCTGCTGGGCATATACCGCTGTGGCCTCATAAGCGGCCTGCTGACCCCGCTGGGCACTCTGTTCAATGGAACGAACCGGTGTGGGGGAAAGGGAGTTTCTCGCCTCGAAGGTATCCAAATTCAGCCGAATGGCCCGACTGCGGATATTTAGGCCCCCTTGCTGACGGGAGATTTCCAAGTCTGCCGTACCTCTGGCATATTCCAATTTGGCATTGGTGACCTTCATTTCCAGCTCAATTGGCACGGTCTTTATTTCTATCAACGGATACATAAACGATAGGACACCTCTTTCTTTAATTTAAATAGTCCATAAGGCTCTGGGAGAGAATGCTGTTTCCGGCCTTTAAGGACGCATTGTAACAAAACTGCGCCCAGGAGAAGGAAGTGATGGCATCTGCCAGGTCACATTTTTCGATCCCCATGATCTGGGCATTGAGCGTATTACTGGTGGCCTTGAGCTGGCGATCGTTGCCCTTCAGAAAATCTGCCTTGGCATCCATCTCCACATACTGCTCCCTCAAACCGTTCCTGGCATCCTCCAACTTGCTCGTAAGACGCTCCAGTTCCTCCCGGTCACCCTCTTTGCCCCACTCACCGCTATCCTTGTCACAGCGGGAAAGAATGGTACCCATGCGATGGAGGATAGAAGGGATGCTCTTTGGATCTCCATCCGCATCCGTTCCATGCCCCAGGAAACGGATTCCCTGAAGAGAGACATTAAAGGCGCTGGACTTCACCAGACCGTCTCCCCCCTCCTGGAGGCCCAGACCCAGGTCCACGAAGTTATCTTCCTTGCTCATGTACTCCAGCTTTTCCACATCGCTCTTGGCCTTGTCATAATCGGCCTTCAAAACCTCAGTACCGTCCGGAGCCAGATAGTTGCCCGCACCGTTCACCACGGGAGTGCCATCCGCCTGGGTCTGAATTTCGGGAATTGCGGCATCCACCGGAACTCCCCGGTAGTAGAGCTTCCGGTTCTCCCCTTCTCCTTCCCAGGAAAAGGGAACATTGCCCTCATCCGCACCGGCAAAAACGAATTTATCCCCATATTTGGCGTTCATGGTCTGGGTGATGCTTTCAGAAAGTTGGAGCAGCTGCTGACCCAGAGCGGACCGACCGCTGCCATAGGAATCTTCCAGACTCTCCAGAGCGGACTTATGGGCGTTGTTGGTGGTCTGCACCACACTTTCCAGGCTGGACCATGCCGACTCGAACTTCCGAATGGTGGAGCTGCTATTGGAGTATTGACCACTGACCCTCATGAACGCCCGCCGAAGCTGAAAGCTCTGGGCTGCCGATGCCGGATCCTCTGCGTAAGAGAGGAAGTTCCTTCCGGTCAGAACTCCGTCCCTCGCCCGATTCAGGGTGACGAAGGATTTCATCAGATTGCTCCGATACCCCTTCAGCACACCCCCTGTTGTTGCTCTAATCATGGCTCTGTTTCCTCCTTATCTGCCCACGATTCCGGTGTTGTTGATGAGTTTCTCCAGCGCCTCATCCAAGGTGGTCATCAGACGGCAAGCCGCCGCGTAGGACTTCTGATATTTCATCAGATTGGAGGCTTCGTCGTTCAGATCCACGCCGGAGACACCGTCCCGACTGGTATCCAGCTCCACCGCCGAGGTATAGCTGGAATCCAGCTTAATCTGGGTGATGGCCTGGTCATTGCCCAGGACGCTTCCAATATTGCCCAGCATCTCCTGGAAGGTACCGTGAAACATGGGGACATTGCCCGCATTCGGGGCCACTGCGCTGGGAAGATAATCCATCTTGGTCCCCATGAGGGAAATCATATGAAGGACATTTGTATTATCCGTGCTTGCCACATCCATGCCGGTGGGCTTTTTGAAGGATGCCACAATGTGGACATCTCCCTTGGACCAGCTGTTGGAAACCGAGATGTTCCCGGCGGTGATTCCATCGGTATCGTCCCTGTCTCCCCGGTTGCTGAAGAGGGGGCCTCCCTTTTTCTCCGCCGTAGATGCCTCCATCGCCGTCTTGTGATCCGCATTTTGGGGGTCATAATTTTTGGCGGTGAGGATGGTGCCGTCCGGCAGGGCGGGCTGTACAATCTGTCCGTTGGTATCCAGGAAATTTCCGTCCTGATCCTGCATATAGCCCTCATTGGCCTGGTTGAAGACCGATGCGATCTGATTGGCCAGCAGGTCCAATGTCTTGCGGTAATAGGGAATGCCTCGCTTAGAGGCCGCATTCTCATCCACAGTATTGATGTAGTTCTGCGAGGCGAATTCACCAGACTCGGTGAGCATCTCTCTCATGGCCTGGAGGGAGCCCTGGATGTCGTTGTCATCCAGCTTCACCTCTGTGGAGCCTCTCAGGACCCGGTCTCTGGAATCTCTCAGCTCGGAGACCGTGATATTATAGTTTTCATCATGGACCAGGGGGGCGTCCTCCTCCTGTGTGGTGGGCTGTCCCTGGGCGTCCAGGAAGGGCTCATTGCCCGGTCCCGCAGGTGCGTTGGGATTAAAATTGGGATTGGGTTGGGGGACCTTGTTGCTGATCTGGGCCGAATAGATCCCATCGATCAGGGTGGTGGTATCGGTGGTCACCGCCTCATCCGGATTGGCATTGCCCAGCTTGATGGTGAGCTTTTCGATCATCTGACCGCCGCCCACATCCTCCATGGAGTAGATCACATCGATCTTCATATAGCTGGACAGCTCGTCAATCAGCCGATTCCGTTCATCCCGCATCTCCAGGGCACGGTCTCCATGCATCTCACTCTTTCGAATGGACTCGTTCAGGTCACGAATGCCGGTAAGCAGCTCATTGACCTTATCGATATTCTGGTCAAGGCCCTTGATGGTATTGTTCTCCAGATCCTCCAGCCGCTTGGAGTAGGAGTTGAAGAGAGAGGCCAGCGCCGAGGCGGCCGACCGAACCTGAATGTCCGCGCTCTGGTCGTTTACATTGTTGGAAAGATTTTGGAGGGTATTGAGCAGCTCACCCAGCTGGGCCTCGATCACGCCGTTCTGATCCTTTCCCTTCGCCACCTCATCCAAAATGGATGCCAGATTCTGAAGGCCGGACAGCTTGCTGTCCAGCGCGCCCACCTGGGAAAGCTCATTTCGGTAGCGGATATCCAGATAGGGGTCACGGATCTGGGAAACGCCGGTGCAAAGAACACCCATTCCCACCCGGACATCAAGCTGGCTCTTGTACCGATCCGTTCCTCCGGTGCGGAAGCTGATCTGATCCAGATTCTGCCGGGTATACCCCACAGTATTGATGTTCGCAATGTTGTTTCCTGTCACGCTCAGCCCGTTCTGGGCGGCATAAATACCCAGCTGGGCCGTTGTGAAGGAACCGAAGGTGCCGATATTGTTCATAGCCATACTCCTTTTTCATCGGCCGTTCAGGCACGAAAATCCGTTTTCATTTTACGGGGCGGCTCGGGATTGTCGGGGGCATATCCGGGGCCTTCTTTTGGGTCCCTGCCCATGCCGGCAAGGATCTTTTCAATTTCATGAAGGTTGCATTCCAGCGTGGTTCGGGCCATTTTGGAGATATCGTGATAGAGGTCATACTGGCTTCTCAATCGTTCTGCCGTCTGCTTGGCCCTATACTGCAGCTCCTTGGGATAGGCCTCTGCCAGTTCCGAGAGGCGGGTCTTTCCCAGGCCAAGCTTCTCCAGCTGTCTGGCCCGCTTTTGCTCCAGGCCCCGGACACTCAGCGTGAGGGCCTGTTCCTGTTTGAGGATCTGATCCATCTTCAGCAGGTCGTCTGACCGAACCGCCTGAATTTTCTCACGGGTCAGATCGACCAGGGATTCCAGCACCCCGGTCAGCTCCTCCAGAAGGGTCAGATAAGACAGATACATTGTTTGATCCACAGTCAGCCTCCTCCCAGAAACAAAATTCGGGCGGCAATGGCCATGGGATCTGGTGTATATTGTCCGGAAACCACCTGCTGACGCAGGGCCTGGATATCACCGGTGGTGGTGGCGGTGCGAATCTCTTTGGACAGACGGCTAACCACCTCCCGATGGAAACGGCTGTCTCCGGTGGGAGCCGGCGAGATCGAGACAGAGTCATATTGGGGACTCTGTGCGGTATTCAACGGAACCTCACGGTCCGCATTCACAAAATAGGTCTTTGCGGCCCCGACAGAGGAGATGGCGCCAGAGCTGGATGGGGTCATCATAGGTCTCACTTCCTTTGGCAGAAGAGTAAAAAGTTCTTTTAAACACATTAGTATTATCGGCATGGGCCAAAAGAAAAATAAGGAAAATCGGAAAAACTTTTCATCCTTTCTCCAAAAATCAAAAGAGGCCCGGACCCACTCATGGTCCAGACCCCTTTTCTTTTCACGCAACGGATCAAACACTCAGGGTTCTCAAATGACGCATCAAAACGCCGGCCACATTCTCACAGGAGGCCTGAACGGAGACCGCGCCAATGTCATAGGCTACCTTTGGCATCCCATAAACCACAGAGGAGGCCTGATCCTGACCGATGGTATAGGCTCCCCGCTTCCGCATGGAGAGGAGGCCCTTGGCCCCGTCCTGTCCCATACCGGTCATAATGATCCCCACCATCTTGCAGTTGACGGTTTCCGCCATGGATTGGAAGAGGACATCCACCGAAGGGCGGTGACCGCTGACTTTTTCTCCCGGCATACAGGAGACGGTGTACTTATTGCCGATTCGGACCACCTTGCACTGGTAATCCGCCGGGGCAATGAGCGCCAGGCCCTGATGGAGCTCATCCCCGTTTTTGGCCTCCCGGACCTCCATTTGGCAGAGACGGTCCAGCCGCTCCGCATACATTTTGGTAAAGCCGGGAGGCATATGCTGGACGATCACCATACCCGGAATGTCGGCGGGGAGCTGTTTCATAACCTCCAAAGTCGCCTCCGTTCCTCCGGTGGAAGCCCCCAAGCCGATGAGGACCTTATTCATCCCAGCCCCCAGGTTTCCCACCGGGGGAGGCGCGGCGGGCCTGGCCGGGACGGTCTTTTGGGCGGGCTTGACCTTGGCATACGCCGCCACCAGCACCTTCTGAATCAAAGAGGTGATAAAGGCATCATTGGAATGCTGGCTGTCCGGCTTGCGGACAAAGTCCACCGCGCCGGCCTCCAAAGCGTCGAACACCTTTAAGTTCAGGGAGGAGACCAGGATGACGGGCAGAGGGTGCTGAGGCAGGTACTGCTTGAGAAAATCAATCCCGCTCATGGCCGGCATTTCCACATCCATGGTCATGACATCCGGTTTCAGGGTGGGCAGCTTGTTCTTTGCGTCCAGCGCATTGATGGCGTACCCAACCACTTCGATTCTAGGATGGGTGGACAGTCCTTTGATGATCAGGCTGCGGGCCACCATGGAATCATCAACAACCATCACCCGTATTTTCTGATTTGGATTCATAGCTGAGGAGCGTCCCTCCTTGGGTTATTTTTGAAAGGTGGCGGGGGCCAGCCTGCGGTAGGGGTTGTTCTGGCTGAGGTTCTCCGAATAGCTGATGAGCAGATATCCCCCGGGCACTGTGGCGTTATAGAAGCGTTGGACCAGGGCATCCTTTGTGGGCTGATCGAAGTAGATCATCACATTCCGGCAGAAGATCACATCAAAAGGACGGCGGAAACGGATGGGGTCCATCAGGTTGAAGGGGCGGAAGATCACATTGTTCCGTACCATGGGTGCTACGGCGTAGAGTCCGTTCTGATCCGGGACAAAATATTTTTTCTTCCACTCTGCGGGAATGGTGTCCGGAAGCTCGTAGACCCCTTTCTGCGCGATGCCCAGGGCGCGGCTGGAGATGTCGGTGGCCAGAATCCGGGTATCCCAGTTTCGAGCCTGACTGCCCAGATAATCGAAGAGATACATGGAGAGATTGTAAGGCTCCTCCCCGGAGGAGCAGCCCGCGCTCCAGATGGACAGCACCCTGTCCCGCTGATGGCGGCGCACCAGATCCGGAATAATATTCTTACGAAAATAGTCCAGATGATCCTTTTCCCGCATGAAAAAGGTATAATTTGTGGTCAGTTTATCCAAAAGGAGGGTCATCTCTCCCTCGTCCCTGGTCTTGAGCAGATGATCTACAAATTCGGTAAAGCTGCGATATCCACGCTGCTTAATGGCGGTGGAGAGGCGGCCTGTGATCAGCTGCCGTTTTTGGGCCAGATTGATTCCGTAATGAGAGTGGACAAAGGATACCAGCCGATTAAAATCAGAATCCGAGATAACCATAGGGGCAAAGATTCCTCCCCCGCTCCCCTTCTCAATACCCATGGGCAATCAACTGGTCGCAGTCCAGAATCATCATGGTGCCCCCCTCGTTGGGCAGGGAGCACATACCGGACACCAGGGTCTGATTGCTGTTGGCCGGAATTGAGAGAATGTCATCCTTCGGGATATCCACCATCTGGTCTACCGTGTCCACCAGGATCCCCAGCTGGGTGCCGTTGATGTTCAGCACAATTACCAGGGCATCCTCCAGAGGCTCCTTCCCCAGGCGGAGACGGATATCGATGATGGGAATCAGCAGACCTCTCAGGTTAATAATCCCCCGTACAAAATTGGGCATCATGGGCAGATAGGTGATGGAGTGATTGGTGATGATCTCCACCACATACTCCGCGCTGACACCCAGCTTCAGGTTATCGGTGAGGAAAATCAGGAATTTTTCCGTTTCCACCTGTACTTCCACCCGGGTGGCGTTCATAGCCTCGATCTGATCCTCAGTCGCAAACAGGACATCTTCGCTCATTGCGTTTTCTCCTCTCCTCTTAGTTGTTGCGTACGGCGGAGTAAAGGTTGGCCACATCCAGGATGATGCTGATGCTGCCGTCGCCCAGGAGGGTGCACCCGTTGATTCCGTAATCCTTGATGTTATAGCTGTTCACATAGCCGGGAAGCTGCTTCACCACCACCTGCTGCTCCCCGATCAGCTCATCCACGAAGAGGCAGTAGGAATAGGAGCCGGCCTCCAGCCAGAGAAGGATCCCGTCCTCCACATCCGTGACTCCGTCAGTCAGCTGATAGAGGTCCCTGGCCCGAATGATGGGATAGTAATTGTCCATGATCTTGATCATTTCGCCGTTCATGGAGTCATGGATAATGTCCTGGGCGGAGACCCGGAAGCTCTGCCTGATATTATTGATGGGGATGGTGAAAATGGACTTGCCCACCGAGACCTCCATCCCGTCCATAATGGCCATGGTCAGAGGAATCCGAAGGGTGGTGGTCATCCCCTTCCCGGACTCACTGGTGATGGATACGGTGCCCCCCACTTCTTCCACGGATTTTTTCACCACATCCATGCCCACGCCGCGGCCGGAAAACTCTGTCACCTCCGTATTGGTGGAGAAGCCGGGCATCATCAGGAAGTTGATGATCTCCTTCTTGCTGTACTCCACATCAGGGGAAGCGATTCCGTTTTTAATGGCCTTGCCTAAGACCTTGCTATAATTAATGCCCTGGCCGTCGTCCTCGATCTCGATGATGACCTCGCTGCCCGTGTCCCGTGCGGAGAGGGTGATGTGTCCCTCCGGGTCCTTCCCCGCCTGGACACGCTCCTCTTCCTTCTCCTCGATGCCGTGGTCCATGGAATTTCTGATGATGTGCATGATGGGGTCCCCGATGCTGTCCACGATGGTTTTATCCACCTCGGTATTTTCCCCCACCAGGGTGAGCCTGGCCTGCTTGTTCAGCTTCTTGCTCATGTCCCGTACAATCCGGTTCATCTTCTGGAAGGTGGCGGATACAGGCACCATCCGCAGGGACATGGAGATATCCTGCAGGTCATCGGTGAGCTTTCTGAGCTGACGGGCGGATTTGATGAAGTTGTCCAGCTTCATCCCCTTCAGATCGGGGGAGGAGGTCACCATGGACTCGGTGATGACAATCTCCCCCACCACGGCCAGCAGCTGGTCCAGCTTACTCAGATTGACGCTGATCAGACTCTCCTTCTGATGC
>JAHHSE010000033.1 GCA_020025395.1 Oscillospiraceae bacterium | reverse complement strand
CCCTACGGCCCCACCCCCAACGGAGTCTTTCACTCCGGCATCGACATCCCCGCCCAGGCCGGTTCCTCCATCTCTGCCCCGGCGGACGGCCGGGTGGTGGAATCCGGCCGTGACCAGGATAAGGGGATCTATGTGGTCTTGGATCACGGCGGGGGGCTGGTCACCCGGTATCACCACTGCCAGGAGGTCCTTGTCACGGAAGGCACCTCTGTAAAGGCCGGGGACCTCATCGCCCTGGTGGGAAACTCCGGAAAGTCCACCGGCCCCCATCTCCATTTTGAGGTCTCTCAGGACGGGGTGGCCCAGGACCCTATCACCTACTTTGACCACAGCCTCCGGGAGGCGCTGACCATGGCATGATCCTTCCGGGAGCAGAGGGCACACACAAGGCGGCAGGGCAGAAACGCCCTGCCGCCTTCTCCTTTTTGTCATAAAGACCTCTCGTCTTACATACGAATGCTTTGTCCCGTTTCTTTTTCCCCGGAGAAAGGGCGGAAAGAAGCTCCTTTCATCAAAATGACGATTTTATACCCCATATATTGACTTTTTTTGTATTATATGTTATTCTGGGACAAACGATATAACTGTGCTGAGAGTTGTGAGAGCATAAAAGACAACAGAGATGTTGCGGGTTTTCTCATGCTCTTTTTTTCTATCTGGAGGGGGTGTGCAATGGAGCAGCGTTTTTTTAAAATCATGGAAAGCAGCCCTGTCATTGCGGCCGTCAAGGATGAGGAGGATCTGCAGGTCTGCTGTCAGCGTGAGGAGCTTCGCGTGGTCTTTATCCTGTTTGGGAACATCTGCTGCATCGGGTCCATTGTGGAGCGTCTCAAGGCCGCCGGAAAGCTGGTTTTTGTCCATACCGATCTCGTCCACGGCCTGGTGGGAAAGGAGATCTCCGCCGACTTTATCAAGGCGCAGACTCTGGCGGACGGCATCATTTCCACCAAGCCGGGGATCATTCGGCGGGCCAATGAGCTGGGGCTTCATACCATTCTGCGGGTCTTTCTTCTGGATTCCATGGCCATCAGCAATCTGCCCAATCAGGTGGCCCAGGGGAAGCCGGAGATGGTGGAGCTGCTTCCCGGCCTCATGCCCAAGATGATCCGCAAGGTCCACTCCACCCTTCGGATTCCGGTGATCGCCGGAGGCCTGATTTCCGACAAGGAGGATGTGATGGAGGCTCTGGGCGCCGGGGCCATCTCCGTCTCCTCTACCAATCATAAGGTCTGGTCGATGTAGATGGCGGCCTTTCTTTTGCCCCATATCAAACAAAATGAAACAAGGAGGATCTATTATGGCAAAGTACATTATGGCTCTGGATTCCGGCACGACTTCCAATCGGTGCATCCTGTTCAACGAAAAGGGTGAGATGTGCAGCGTTGCCCAGAAGGAATTCACGCAGTATTTCCCCCAGCCCGGCTGGGTGGAGCACGACGCCAACGAGATCTGGTCCACCCAGCTGGGGGTGGCGGTGGAGGCCATCTCCAAGGTGGGGGCCTCTGCCGCTGACATTGCCGCCATCGGCATCACCAACCAGCGGGAAACCACCATCGTCTGGGACAAAGCCACCGGCGATCCCGTCTACCACGCCATTGTCTGGCAGTGCCGCAGAACCTCGGAATACTGTGACAGCCTGAAGGAAAAGGGTCTGGTGGACTCCTTCCGGGCCAAAACCGGCCTGGTTATCGACGCCTATTTCTCCGGCACCAAGCTGAAATGGATTCTGGACAATGTGGAAGGCGTCCGGGAGCGGGCTGAGCGCGGAGAGCTCCTCTTCGGCACCGTGGAAACCTGGCTCATCTGGAAGCTGACCAAGGGCAGAGTCCATGTCACCGACTACTCCAACGCCTCCCGCACCATGCTCTTCAACATCAATACCCTGGAGTGGGACGACGAAATTCTGGCGGAGCTGAACATCCCCAAGTGTATGCTGCCGGAGGCGAAGCCCTCCAGCTGTGTCTACGGCAATTGCGATGCCCAGTTCTTCGGCGGGGAGATCCCCGTGGGCGGCGCGGCAGGCGACCAGCAGGCCGCCCTGTTCGGCCAGACCTGCTTCGAGCCGGGCATGGCAAAGAACACCTACGGAACCGGCTGCTTCATGCTGATGAACACCGGAGAAAAGCCCGTCTTCTCCAAGAACGGCCTGGTCACCACCATCGCCTGGGGGTTGGACGGCAAAGTCAACTACGCTCTGGAAGGCTCCATCTTTGTGGCGGGTGCCGCCATCCAGTGGCTCCGGGATGAGCTGCGGCTCATCGATTCCTCCCCCGATTCCGAGTACATGGCCTCCAAAGTGAAGGACACCAATGGCTGCTATGTGGTCCCCGCCTTCACCGGCCTGGGCGCCCCCCACTGGGATCAGTACGCCCGCGGCACCATCGTCGGCCTCACCAGGGGGGTCAACAAATACCACATCATCCGGGCCACCCTGGACTCCCTGTGCTATCAGACCAATGATGTGCTTCAGGCCATGAAGGCCGACTCCGGGATCAATCTGGCCGCTCTGAAGGTGGACGGCGGCGCCAGCGCCAACAACTACCTGATGCAGACCCAGTCCGACATCATCAATGCCCCCGTCCATCGCCCCAAGTGTGTGGAGACCACCGCCATGGGTGCCGCCTATCTGGCCGGACTGGCCGTGGGCTACTGGAAGAGCAAGGAGGATGTCATCAAGAACTGGGCCATTGACCAGGTGTTTGATCCCCAGATCACCCAGGAGCAGAGAGAATCCATGGTTAAGGGCTGGAACCGCGCGGTCAAGTATTCTTACGGCTGGGCGAAGGAAAATTAAATCGCGGGACCGGCGGATGGGCCTGTCCCCCTCCGTCATCCAGGCATGGGAGCGCAGATATCTGTCCGATGTCTGCGCTCCCATCTAAATTCCAAAAAGGAAGGGAAATTCATGTATGATGTAATCATCATTGGCTCCGGCGTCTCCGGCGCCGCGGCTGCCCGGGAGCTGTCTCGTTACCGCGTCAAAGCCTGCGTACTGGAAAAGGAGGAGGATGTCTGTTCCGGCACCTCCAAGGCAAACAGCGCCATCATCCATGCCGGCTTCGATGCCGCCTCCGGTTCCCTGATGGCCAAATTGAATGTAGAGGGAAACCGGATGCTCCCCGGCCTGTCCAAGGAGCTGGACTTTCCCTTTGAAATGTGCGGCTCTCTGGTGGTCTGTCTGGACCAGGACGGCCTGCCCGCGCTGGAAGCCCTTCGGGACCGCGGCATCGCCAATGGAGTGACCGGCCTTGAACTCATCACCGACCGGAACAGAATCCGGGAGATGGAGCCAAACCTCACCGAAACGGTGGTAGCAGTGCTCTATGCCCCCACCGCCGGTATCGTATGTCCTTTTGGCATGAATATCGCTCTGGCGGAAAACGCCTGCACCAACGGGGTGGAATTTCAGTTTAACACCGAGGTCCAATCCATTCGGAAAACCGAAGGCGGCTGGGCATTGGAGACCAATCAGGGCCCCTTTGAGACCCGTGTGGTGGTGAATGCCGCCGGAGTCTATGCGGACAGGTTCCATAATATGGTCAGCGAAAAAAAGATTCATATCACTCCCCGAAAGGGGGAGTACTGCCTGCTGGACAAGAGCGCAGGACAGCACGTGAACCACACCATCTTCGCCCTTCCCGACAAGCTGGGCAAGGGGGTCCTGGTGACCCGCACCATCCACGGAAATCTGCTTGTGGGTCCCACTGCCACGGACATTGAGGATAAGGATTCCACCTCCACCACCCGGGAGGGCCTGGATCAGCTCATCGCCAAGGCCGGAAAGAATGTGGACCGGCTCCCCATGCGTCAGGTCATCACCTCCTTCGCCGGACTCCGTGCCCATGAGGACGGACATGAATTCATCATTGAGGAGCTGGCCGATGCCCCCGGCTTTGTGGACTGCGCCGGGATCGAATCCCCCGGCCTCACCAGCTGTCCGGCCGTGGGAAAACGGGTGGCCGAGATCGTGCGCTCCATCCTTTCTCTGGAGCCTGACCCCGACTTTGTGGGGACCCGGAAGGGGATTTTGGACCCTAAGACCCTGAGCATGGAGGAGCACGCCGCCCTGATTCGGGAAAAGCCCGCTTACGGCACCATTCTCTGCCGCTGTGAGATGATTTCCGAGGGGGAGATCCTGGACGCCATCCACCGTCCTCTGGGCGCCAAATCCCTGGACGGGGTCAAGCGGCGCACCCGTGCGGGCATGGGCCGCTGTCAGGCGGGCTTCTGCTCCCCCCGGACCATGGAGATCCTCCACCGGGAGCTGGGAATCCCTGTCACCGAGCTTACCAAGTTCGGCGGGGGTTCCAGGCTGGTGGCAGGCACCAACAAAGATATGCTGTAAGGGGGGCCTTGGTATGAAACAGATCGATATCGTCATCATCGGCGGCGGCCCTGCCGGCCTTGCCGCAGCCATCTCCGCCCGGGACAGCGGCGTAAAATCCATTCTCATCCTGGAGCGGGACAAGGAGCTGGGCGGCATCCTGAACCAGTGTATCCACAATGGCTTTGGCCTTCATACCTTCAAGGAGGAGCTGACGGGACCGGAATACGCCCAGCGGTTTGAGGACCAGCTCCATGCCCGTAAGATCGACTATATGCTAAGCACCATGGTGATGGAGATCTCCCCGGATAAAGTGGTTACCGCCATGAACCGGACAGAGGGGCTCTTCCAGATCCGGGCCAAGGCCATCGTGCTTGCCATGGGCTGTCGGGAGCGTCCCCGCGGGGCGCTGAATATTCCCGGCAGCCGTCCCGCCGGAATCTACTCTGCCGGCACCGCGCAGAGACTGGTCAATATGGAGGGCTTTCTCCCCGGTCGGGAGGTGGTAATCTTAGGCTCCGGCGATATCGGCCTCATTATGGCCCGCCGCATGACGCTGGAGGGGGCCAGGGTCAAGGTGGTGGCGGAGCTTCAGCCCTACTCCGGAGGCCTGAAGCGGAACATCGTCCAGTGTCTGGACGACTATGGCATTCCCCTGAAGCTCAGCCACACGGTGGTGGACATTCATGGTCGGGAGCGGCTGGAAGGGGTCACTCTGGCCCAGGTGGACGAACATTTGAAGCCCATCCCCGGTACGGAGGAATTTTATTCCTGTGACACCCTTCTGCTCTCTGTGGGTCTGATTCCCGAAAATGAGCTGTCCGCTTCCATGGGAGTCAGGATGAACCCAATCACCTCCGGACCGCTGGTCAATGAGAGTCTGGAGACCAACATCGAGGGTGTTTTCGCCTGTGGAAATGTACTTCATGTCCACGATCTTGTGGACTTTGTCTCGGAGGAGGCCAAGGCCGCCGGAAAACACGCCGCCCAATATGTCCAGGGGGACAGACAGCCCCCGGGTCATGCCGTGGAGCTGGCTGCCGCCAACGGCGTACGCTACACCGTCCCCAGCCGTCTGGATGTGGACCGGATGGAGAATCTGGTCACCGTCCGCTTCCGGGTGGGCCAAGTGTTTCAGGACTGCTATATCAGCGTCTATTTTGACAATCAGCGGGTCCAGCACCTGAAAAAAAGAGCGCTGGCCCCCGGGGAGATGGAAGAGGTCACACTGAAAAAGGAGATCCTTTCCCAGTATCCCGACCTGCATACCATCACCTTCAAGGTGGAGAAGGGCTGAGCTATGAAAACGATTGAATTGATTTGCATCAACTGCCCCCTGGGCTGTCCCCTCACGGTGAATCTGGAGGAGGACGGAACCATGTCGGTCAGCGGAAATACCTGCCCCCGCGGAGAAACCTATGCCCGGAAGGAGATCACAAACCCCACCCGCATCGTCACCTCCACAGTGGCGGTCACCGGAGCCGTCGTCCCCCGTGTGGCGGTCAAAACCAGGGAGGACATCCCCAAGGGTCAGATTTTCCCCTGCGTCCAAGCCCTCAAGGATGTGACCGTCCAGGCACCCGTACACATCGGGGATGTGATCCTCCCCAATGCGGCGGGCACCGGAGTGGATATCATCGCCACCCAAAACGCCGATATAATGAGATAAAAAGCACATTCCGGTGGGATTTCCCACCGGAATGTGCTTTTTTAAGAAACCCGCTCTGACAGGGTCAGAAGTGTCCGGAGGCGCTGGATCCCCCCCTGGAGGTGGTGGTGGTCCCGCCGCCGCTGTCTCCGTCATGTTTTACCGGGGGGTCATAGATTCGGGTCTGTGTGGTGTGGGTATACTGGTCCTGCCGCCGGGACAACTCCAATCCGCCGGCTGACACAAAGGCCTCTGCCTGGGTCCCCTTTGCCACCGATCTCAGCTGACGCTTCAAAAGGAAGGTAATCAGGGCCGCAATCAGCACCCCGAGCAGAACGCAGACCAGAATGCCATAGACTCTGGCATGGGGCGGGTCCGGCGGACGATTTACATCCACCGCCTCCCCCTTTTGGGCGCTTTCCAGCATCTCTTCACAGGTTTTTTGAAAATCTGTCAGGCCGTCATACCAGCTGTCTTCTCGGAAATCATCCAGAAAGCGGCCGCTGAGGTACTCTTTTCCATAATCGGTAAAGGCGGTGTTGCCGTAGCCGAAGGCATAGAGCGCCCAGGACCGATCTTTCATGGAGAGCAGGAGGAGCAGGCCGCTTCGGTCCTCCCCGACTCCCAGCGCATTGTCCAGATAGATCCGCTCTGCCGCATCCTCTATGTCATCGTCCCCATAGCCTGTCATATCGTCCAGGGTGATGATGTAAATGCCGAAATGATAGTTCTCCTCCAGTCGGGCGGCGTGCTCGCTCAGTGCGTCCAGCTCCTCCCGGGAGAGGAGTCCGGCCGTGTCCGTCACATACTCATTCGGCCGGATCCCGGCCACGGCCCAGAGGGTCAGCATCAGAAGCAGGGAAATCCAAAGGATAAAACCTCTCTTTCTCATGGGTCCCCCCTCCTCACGAAAAGAGGCCGCCGACAAAGCGGCCCAGCGGCCCGGAAAAGAAGAGACTCAGCAGAACAGAGGCCCCTGCCGCCAGACAAAAGAAGGCGGTCCACAGCTTTTTCCCATCGGCGGGCAGGTCCCCCACCATCTTTCCGGTCTGTCCGTTCATGGCAAAAAGATAATGTTTCCCGTTCCACTGGGTGGAGAGCATCCAGATGGGCAGGATAGCATACTTCACCTTCCCCCGCTGAAGGTCCACCCGCTGGCTTTTCACCGTGACGGTCTCATAGCCGATGACGGTGTTTCGGACGCTGCTGAGAGCGGTATTCGTACACCGGGAATCCGCCCGCCTGGAGGCGGCATCGGCATCCACATCGTATTTATCCGCCAGAAATCCGGGCAGATAGGCGGTGGAAAAGGGTTTCAGCTCCTTATAGTCATATGGCTCAATGGAGTCCATAAAATCATCGGACATCTTGCTGGAACCGTCCACCGGGACTCTCTCAAAACCAATCCGTCCGGAGCGCCGAACCTCATAGTGCCTGGTGTTGGTCACCAGATAGTCCCCCTCCCGGTGGGTATCGCTGTTGGTGGCATGGAAGGTCATATCCACCTCCGCCTGACTGTCAAAGAGCCAAAAGGGGACATAGACCCCCTTGATCTCCCGGATATGGTTCTCCTCTACAAAGGCCTTAGGCAGGAGAAACTTTCCCTTATAATGTTCTTTCAGGGCCGCCATCGCGTTCTCCTTTGTGAGCTTGAAGGGAAGGATGTAGTCAGGCTTCCGCACCCCTGCAAACTGGCCCGGAACCACGGCGGGATTGCCGCAGTAGGGACAGCTGGTGGCGGCGGTGGTCTCCTCACAGAGGAGCTGCGCCCCGCAGGAGGGGCAGGTCCAGGCCCGCATCCTCTCCCCATCCTCTCCCCATTCGCCCCCGGCGGCCTCCACATCCCAGGCCTTTTCCTCCTGGCTCTCCGCCTCCGCCTGAGCGGCGGCTGCCGCGGCCTCCTCTTTGGCGTACAGTTCCTCCATCTCCCGGACATCGTAGGAGCTTCCGCAGTACTCACACTCCAGCCTTCCCGACTGTCCCGCAAAATGGAGGGGACCGGTGCAGGCGGGGCATTTATAGTTGGTCACTGGATTTGACACAGTGATCCCTCCCTATGTTTTTCTATGGGATTTATTGAAGATCTCCCTGGTCAAAGGGGTCCCCGCACTCCGGGCAGAATTTTGGGGGATGAGCCGGGTCCCCAGGCTCCCAGCCGCACTTGTCGCATTGATACTGGGGGACCCCGGCGGGCTTGGGCTTGCCGCACTCCGGGCAGAACCTCCCCTTGCTCACCGCCCCGCAGGCGCAGGTCCAGCCCATCTCCGGGACAGGCTGGGGTTTGCCGCAGTTCTGACAGAATTTTCCTGTATTTCCAATCTGACCGCAGGGGCAGGCCCAGCCCGACGGGGCGGCCTGTCCCTGCATCTGCCGGCCCATCTGGAAGAGACTTTGAGCGCTCACCCCTCCAGCCTGGCTCACAGTCCCCATGTTCAGAAAGGCCATGGCAGGTCCGGCGGCTGTATTTTTGGCCGCGTCCTGCATGGCGGCGGCCTGTGCCCCCACCAAATGGGCGGCGGCACGGGTGGGGTCCATAAAGGCGGCACTTCGCTGAAGCTCCTTCATCATCTGCTCGTCCGCCTCATCCGCCTTCACAGAGGAAACCCCGAAGGAGACAATCTCCAAGCCGCGGGTCTCCCGCCATTTGTCGGAAAGCTCCTCATTGAGAATTCGGGCCAGCTCAGCGGTGTGGCCCGGAAGGGCGGAATATCGAATCCCCATGGAGCTGATCCGGGCAAAGGCGGGCTGGAGGGCGGTGAGCAGCTCAGACTTCAGCTGACCGTCGATTCGGTCCCTGGTATAGCGCTCCGCCTCGTTGCCGCTGAGATTGGTGTAGAAAAGCAGGGGGTTGGAGATGCGGTAGCTGTACTCCCCAAAGCACCGCAGGGCAATATCCATGTCGATTCCGGCCCGCTGATCCACCACCCGGAAGGGGATGGGAGAGGGGGTGCCGTACTTGTTTCCCACCAGCTCCCTTGTGTTGAAGTAGTAGACCCGCTGATCCATGGGGGCCTCTCCCCCAAAGGTAAACCGCTTTCCAACCCGTTCGAATACCTGGAGGATGCTGCTGCCCAGGTCCCCGGCAAAGACGGTGGACTCGGTGGAGGCGTCAAAGACGAACTCTCCCGGCTCTGCTGCCACCTCTACTACCTTTCCCTGCTCCACAATCATCATGCACTGTCCGTCGGCCACGGCGATCACAGAGCCGGTGGTAATAATGTTCTCTCCTCCTTTTCCACGGGAGGAGCGGCGAAAGGTCCGCCTCTGCCCCTTCGCCATTAGAACCTGGTCGGGCAGGGCCTCACAATAGAAATAGTCCTTCCACTGGTCGGCCATCACGCCGCCGGCGGCCTCCACCGCCGCTTTGATTAGTCCCATATTGATACTCCTTGTCTTTCCCGGCAGGGGCGAAGGCTGGCCTCCGCCCCTGTATCCGAATCCTTTAGGGCTTATCCTCTCCCTGTTCGGTGGGGAAGAGGTCTTTGTTCTTTGCGGAATAGGGATTTTGATTTTTTTTCTCAGGGGTTGGTCTGCTGCACCCATTTCCCCAGCTGATCAGCAGGGTCAGGACCAGGGCCTCCATCCCCCAGATGGCGGAGGCGGCCCAGGCAAAGCCCCAGTGGATATCCAGCCAGAAATGGAGGATCAAAAGAAGAAGGGCCGCCACCCCCCACCAGAAGTGAAGGGCCAGATTGGTCAGAAAACACAGAAAAAATCCCCGGGATGGGTCCGGCTTTCTCATGGAATCGCTCCTTTCCGGACCCATCGGAGGGGGACCCTGTCCTTCCCTCTCCCATGCCGTCCGTTTCTATATCACCACGCGATCAATTTGAAGGCGGCCTTCTGCCGCCCTGACCCTCAACCAGAAAAGGCCGATCCCCGCCAAGGTGGGCATCGGCCTTTTGGGAGGGGGGGGCTTGTCCCCCTCCTGATTTGATTATTCTCTCGTTTCCCCATCCAAGGTCACATTCCCGATTTTCTGAATGGAATCCCCGATTTTGGTAATCAATGCCTGAATCTCCGAGTAAACAATGGCGGAATTTTCCGCCAGATTGCTGATCTCTCTGGCGACCACGGCAAAGCCGACTCCTGCGTTTCCGCTGTGGGCCGCTTCGATCCGCGCGTTGACGGACAGCAGACGCTCTGTGGAGGAGACCTTGCTCAGATCCATCATTTTTCGCTGCACTTGGGCGACCGCATCCTCTGCCTCTACGCTCTCCAAGTTGAAGACCTCAATTCTCTTCTTGTTCAGTTTCTTCACATATTCCAGATTGACAAGCTCATTGACTACCGTACCAAGCAGGGTGGCGGCGGCCCGAATCTGCTTCTCTGTCCGGACGGGCACCTGATCCAGCGCGCGGATATACTCATCCTCCGGGATGCCCAGATCCCGTGCAATGGCACGGAACTTGGAGGGATCGGGTTTCTCCGGAAGCACCTGACCACCAATGATGATACCGATCTGCTCCCCGTTGACAATAATCGGCTCTGAAAAATCCATCAGACCCGCATGGCAGAAATAGGCCCCGCAGCCCTCTGCGTCGCATTTTTCACATCTCTCTTTTCCCAGCGGGCTCTCACGGGTATACTTCATGCAAAAATCGGTGAAGTTGCTGCCTTTCGTAATATAAGTATTGTCTGCATCCAACGCAATTGCTGCCAGTCCGGTAGCGTCTGAAAATTGGTCCTGAATCTCCTGGAGCTTTTGTGGATCTATAAATTCTTTCAGCAGCATGGTTCAATCCTCCTAATTCATTGCAGAGCCATTGCCCTCCGCATAGAAATACGCCTCTCCGTCGAAATTTCTATTTTTTTCATTATAAAGGAAAAGATGGTAATTTGCAAGAGAGGCGGTATGGGATTTCGCAGGAAAATAAACAAATTTCCAGCGGTTTTGTCCCATGGATCAGAGCGCCTGTTTTTCTTCCCCTCTGTAAAACCCCCCGGAACAAAGTCCCATGGGACCAGCTCCGGGGGGTATGTATCTATTCGGTTGTCTTCCGCTTATCGGATCTGTTCCATCAGGCGCACCAGCATGGCGGCCGCCTGGGCCCTGGTGACGACCCCCTGTGGATTCAGGGTGCCCGCCCCGGTGCCGCTGATGATCCCGGTCTCCACCGCCCAGTCCACGGCCTCCCTGGCATAGGCGCTGACCTGGTCGGCATCCTGGAAACTCCGGGCCGTCCCGTGATGGGCAGGGCTTCCGACATACCGATAGAGCATCACTGTCAGCTGCTCCCGGCTGATCGGATCCTCCGGACCGAACTTTCCGTTGTCGTAGCCGGAGACAATCTTCCGCTCCGCCGCCCAGTCCACAGCCCTGGTGTACCAGGTATCCTCTCTTATATCCTGGAAGACATTGGTTCCCGCGATGTCCGGGCTGCCCTCCAGATGGTAGAGCACCACTGCCAGCATACTGCGGGTCATCTCCATATCCGGACTGAAGGTGGTGGGAGAGGTGCCGGAATAGAGTTCATGGCTGGCGACAAAATCAATGCTGTCCTTGGCCCAGTGGCCGTCGATGTCAGAGAAGGTCCTGGTATTTTCCATGATTTTGACCACGGCTCCGTGTTCCACGGAGAGGGTGACCCCGGTCTCGGTATTTACGGACTTTCGGATGATCTCCTGGGTGCCGTCCGGATGAATCAGCACTCCAACCGTGCCGGGGGTCGCCCCTGTCACCGGGATGGTGATGACGGCCTTCCCCTTGGTTTCCGTCTCTACCTTGACCACAGGGGCCTGTCTGCTGTCCGCACCGGACAAAACGGGAGGAATGGGAAGCGGAATGGGGGCTTTGGTCCGCTCCGATTCCCTGACCGCCTTTTGAGAAAGCACAACCTGCGATTCCACGGCTCCGTTCTTGTCCTTGGATGTCCTGGCCGCGGTTCCATCCGCCCTTTCCGTTTGGATGCTGACAGAACCGTCCTTCCGGGTCTCGGTCACAGACTTGTCTCCATTGGGCCATGTGACGGTCTCCACCCTGGTCCCATCCGGCTTGAGAACGGTCTCAATCTTACTTCCGTCCGGACCTTGGGTAGTCTCCGGCTTTTGGATGGGGACACCGGGCGCACCGCCGCCCCCGGCCGTGCCCTCCCCTCTGACCTGCGGCAGGCACTGCGCCCTCACGGTCCCGGGGCTGGCCCGCGCCTGCGCGGCGCGTGCCACCGCCACGGCCACATTGCGGTTGTTCGCCGGCGCCCCCTCGATCAGTGCGTCGAGCGTCGCA
>JAHHSE010000032.1 GCA_020025395.1 Oscillospiraceae bacterium | reverse complement strand
CTCCTATTCCCTCCTCTCCCAGCTGGGACTTTGGGACCCCGGCCTCCCCTTCCCTCTGGCGGAGGTCTCCCTCCGCTGCCCCCCTGATCTGGCCCGTCGTCCGGATTTGAAGGGAGTTCCCCTGATTGCCAATTCCGATGCCCACTTCCTGGCCGGGATTCCGGATGCCAGTCGGCGGATGGAGGTGCCGGAGCGCACCCCGCAGGCGGTTCTCCAATGGATTCGCGGGGGAGGAGGCTGACAGCTGCCCATTTACCACCAAAAAGGAGGAAACAGATATGCCAAACTGCAAAACCGTGGTCCCCTATCGGGGGACCAAAGAGCAGGAAGACCGGCTCCGCGCCGTCATCGCCCGATATAAGGGACAGCCCGGAGCCACCATGCCTGTGCTGCAAGCCGCCCAGGAGATCTTCGGGTATCTCCCTGAAGAGGTCCAGATCCTCATTGCGGAGGGATTGGAGATCCCCCTCTCCGAGGTCTATGGGGTGGTTTCCTTTTATGCCCAGTTCACCCTCAATCCCAAGGGACAGCATCAGATTTCGGTCTGTCTTGGGACGGCCTGCTATGTAAAGGGGGCCGGGGATATTCTGGAGGAGCTGGAGCGGCAGCTGGGGATTCAGTCCGGCTCGGTTACAACGGACGGAAAATTTTCCCTGGATGCCTGCCGATGCATCGGCGCCTGCGGCCTGGCCCCGGTGATGACCATCGGAAACGATGTATACGGCCGGCTCACCAAAAACCAGATCGGTCCCATTCTGGAAAAGTACCGGGGATGAAGGAGCTCTCTCTTCATCTGCTGGACATCGCCCGGAATTCCGTGACGGCCGGGGCCGACCGCCTGGAGCTTTCTCTGGTGGAGCGGCAGTCCCTCCTCACCATAACCATCAGGGACAACGGCAGAGGGATGAGTCCCGAATTTCTGGCCCGGGTGACGGACCCCTTTACCACCACCCGGACCACCCGGAAGGTGGGGATGGGAATTCCGCTGTTTCGCATGGCCGCCGAACAGACCGGCGGCAGTCTGACCATACAAAGCGCCCCTGGCGTTGGGACCACCACCACCGCCGTCTTCCACACCGATCACATCGACTGTCCCCCCATGGGAGACCTGCCCGGAAGCCTGTCCCTCTTTTTGCAGGGGGCGCCGGAAGCCATGGAGATCCGCTTTCTCCATGAGACGCGGCGGGGCCGGTTTGAGCTGGACACCCGAAAGATCAAGGCTCTGCTGGACGGGGTTCCCCTCTCTCACCCGGAGGTGGTCCTCTGGCTTCGGGAATACATCGGAGAACAGGAAGCGGCGCTGATATCTTGAGAAGGAGAATTTGCCTATGAAAAGCATGGAAGAACTGAAGGCCATCCGTGAAAAAATGCAGAGACAAATGAACATCCGCCAGGAGGACCCCGATGCCATCCGTGTGGTGGTGGGCATGGCCACCTGCGGCATTGCGGCCGGGGCGAAGCCTGTCCTCACCGCCTTTCTGGAGCAGGTCCGGCTCCACAATCTGCAAAATGTCACCGTGTCCCAGACCGGGTGCATCGGCGTCTGTCGGCTGGAGCCCATTGTGGAGGTCTATGTGCCGGGAGAGGAAAAGGTGACCTATGTGAAAATGAAGCCGGAGATGGTGCCCAAGATCGTTCAGAGTCACCTGGTCAATCACACCCCGGTGTCCGAGTACACCATCGGGGCGGCGGAATAGGGGGGGCGAAGATGGACACAATGGTTCGCTCCCATATCATGGTCTGTGCCGGGACCGGATGCTCCTCCTCCAACTCCCCCGCCATCATCCGGGCCTTGGAGCAGCAGATTACGGCCCATCAGCTGGAGGGGGAGGTCAAGGTGGTCCAAACGGGCTGCTTTGGCCTGTGCGCCATGGGTCCTGTGGTGCTGATTTATCCGGAGGGGGCCTTTTATACCCATGTCACCCCCGCCGATGCTCCGGAGATTGTGGAAGAGCATATCATAAAGGGCAGGATCGTCCAGCGCCTTCTCCATCGGGAGGGAAGTCAGAAGAATACCGTCACCTCCCTGTCCGATACCCGTTTCTATAAGCCGCAGGTCCGAATCGCCCTGCGAAACTGCGGCGTAATCGACCCGGAGAACATTGAGGAGTATATCGCCAATGACGGCTATGCCGCCCTGGGAAGAATCCTCACCGCCCCCATAGCCCCCCAGGAGGTCATTGACACGATCAAGGCCTCCGGCCTCCGGGGCAGAGGAGGAGCGGGCTTCTCCACCGGGACCAAGTGGCAGTTTACCAAGGATGCCGTCAGTGAGGACGGGATCAAATATGTGGCCTGCAACGCGGACGAAGGGGACCCCGGGGCCTTCATGGACCGCTCCATTTTGGAGGGGGACCCCCATTCCGTCCTGGAGGCCATGGCCATCGCGGGCTATGCGGTGGGGGCTCACATCGGCTATATCTATGTCCGGGCGGAGTATCCCATTGCGGTCAGCCGCCTTCAGACGGCCATCGACCAGGCCCACTCCTATGGGCTTTTGGGAACAAACATCTTTGACTCCGGCTTTGATTTTGACATTGAGCTTCGCCTGGGGGCCGGGGCCTTTGTCTGCGGCGAGGAGACCGCGCTCATGACCAGCATTGAGGGACACCGGGGTGAGCCAAGGCCCCGTCCCCCCTTCCCGGCGGTCAAGGGGTTGTTCCGGCGGCCCACCCTCCTGAACAATGTGGAGACCTACGCCAACATCACCTGGATTCTCAACCATGGGGCACAGGCCTTCGCCGCCATCGGCACCCCCGCCTCCACCGGCACCAAGGTCTTTGCCCTGGGAGGGAAGATTGCCAATACGGGCCTGGTGGAGATCCCCATGGGCACCACCCTGCGGACCATCATTGAGGAGATCGGGGGCGGATGTCCCGGAGGGAAGGCCTTCAAGGCCGCCCAGACCGGCGGACCCTCCGGCGGCTGCATCCCCGCCTCCCTCATCGATACCCCCATCGACTATGACTCCCTCACCGCCATCGGCTCCATGATGGGCTCCGGCGGTCTCATCGTCATGGACGAGGACAACTGTATGGTGGATATTGCCAAATTTTTCCTGGAGTTTATTGTCGATGAATCCTGCGGGAAATGCACCCCCTGCCGCATTGGCACCAAGCGGCTCTATGAGCTTCTCACCAAGATCACCGAGGGCAAGGGGACGATGGAGGATCTGGACACCATTGAGGAGCTGTGTCACCACCTGAAGACCTCCTCCCTGTGCGCCCTGGGTCAATCCGCCCCCAACCCGGTTCTCTCCACCCTGCGGTATTTCCGAGAGGAGTATGTGGCCCATATTGTGGAGCATCGATGTCCCGCGGGGGTGTGCAAGAGGCTGCTTCGATTTGAGATTGACCCGGTCAAATGCCGGGGCTGCACCCTGTGCATCCGAAACTGTCCCGCTGACGCCATTGCCGGAACGCCGAAGTCCCCCCACATCATTGACCAGGAAAAGTGCGTAAAGTGCGGTGCCTGCATGGATAACTGCCGCTTTGACGCCATCTGCAAGCATTGAGGAGGGACAAGGATATGGAAAAGAACATGGTAAATCTGTCCATCAACGGAATCCGGGTTTCGGTTCCGGAGGGGACCACGGTGCTGGAGGCGGCCCGTTCGGCGGGGATCAAGATTCCCTCCCTGTGCTTTCTGAAGGATTGCAACGAGATCGGAGCCTGCCGAATCTGCGTGGTGGAGGTCAAGGGGGCCAGAAGTCTGGTGGCCTCCTGCGTCTATCCCGTCAGCGAGGGGATGGAGGTCCAGACCAATACGGAGGCGGTCCGCCATTCCAGAAAGCTGACCCTGGAGCTGATTCTCTCCAACCATCGGATGGAATGTCTCACCTGCGCCCGGAGCGGAGAGTGTGAATTGCAGACCCTGGCCAAGGAGTTCGGAATCAACATGGTGCGCTATCAGGTGGACCACTTCCCCCATATGGTGGAGGACTCCGCCCTCCATCTGGTCCGGGACAATTCCAAATGTGTACTGTGCCGCCGATGTGTGTCGGTCTGCCGGAAATACCAGGAGGTAGGGGTGATCGGCCCCAATGACCGGGGGTTTCAAACCCATATCTCCTGCGCCTTTGACCGGGATCTGGCGGAGGTGGACTGCGTCAGCTGCGGTCAGTGCATTGTGGCCTGTCCCACCGGTGCCCTCAGCGAGAAGGACGACACGGAGAAGGTCTGGGCCGCCCTCAACGACCCCAAAAAGTATGTGGTAGTAGGCCCCGCCCCCTCGGTCCGGGTCACTTTGGGAGAGAGCTTCCATATGCCCATCGGCACCAATGTGGAGGGACAGATGGTCACCGCCCTGCGGCGGCTGGGCTTTGACAGGGTCTTCGATGTGGACACCGGGGCCGACTTCACCATTATGGAGGAGGGGACCGAGTTTATGCACCGCCTGAAGGAGGGCGGGGTCCTGCCCATGATTACCTCCTGCTCCCCCGGCTGGGTCCGGTACTGTGAGCAGCATAAACCCCGGCTGGCGGATCATATGTCCACCTGCAAATCACCCCAGCAGATGTTTGGCTCTCTGGTAAAGACCTACTATGCCGAGCGGGCCGGAATCGATCCCAAGGATCTTTTTGTGGTCTCCATCATGCCCTGTACCGCCAAGAAGTATGAGGTGCAGAGGGAGGAGCAGCGGCTGGCCAACGGCTGTCTGCCGGTGGATGTCTCCCTCACCACACGGGAGCTGGCCCGGATGATCTCCTATTCCGGCCTCCTCTTTGAGAATCTGCCCAAGGGGGAGTTTGATGAGATGCTGGGGATCTCCAGCGGAGCGGCCACCATCTTCGGCGTCACCGGCGGCGTTATGGAGGCCGCCCTCCGCACCGTGGTGGAAACCCTCACCGGGGGGGAGATGACCCCTCTGGAGTTCCATGAGGTGCGGGGTCTGGAGGGAATCAAGGAGGCCGTCTATGATCTGCCCGGAAGGACGGTGCGGGTGGCTGTGGTCTCTGGCCTGGCCAACGCCAAGAAGGTGCTGGACGGTGTGGAGTCGGGCGCACTGCACTATGACTTCATTGAGATTATGGGCTGTCCCGGCGGGTGCATCAACGGAGGCGGACAGCCCATCCAGCCCTCCCAGGTGCGGAACTGGACCGACATCCGTGCCCTGCGGGCCAAGGCCCTCTATGACCAGGACGCCGGACAGAAGTACCGGAAAAGCCATGAAAATCCCGTGGTCCGGAGGGTTTATCGGGAATATTTGGGGGAGGCGGGAGGACATAAGGCCCATGAGATCCTCCACTGTACCTATGTACCCGTCAAGGAGAAATACCGCACCGGGGAATGTGAGGGGTGCTGATCCCCCGCTGAAAAGAGATCCGTTGTAAGGTCTCTATATGGAAAGCGGCAAAAAGGCCGGATGAGAGGATGGACTCTCACCCGGCCTTTTTTCATGGCAGTCAGACTTAGAGGGGGCGCACTCATATATCCCCGTCGCCACCAGGGCTTCCCAATGCAGTATCCCACTTCCCCCTTCCATGAAGATGAGAAGGGGCTTGGAATGTCCCATTCTGTCACAAGTAAAAAGGAAAGACAATCCTTCGATACGGCGGGGAAGTGCCGAAGGCAGCGGAGGCAAATCACTTTGCGCCCCCACGGGGACGGAGAGTCGATTTTGTACTGTTTTGCACGATAGAAGGGGTTGTATGGGCTGTATTCCCAGTAAAATAGGGTATCTTGTCCTTGACAGAAGCGGAAGGGGGATTTACAATAGGATAAGTTAGGGTTTTTGCCGTCCGCTGTGGACGCAGACGGTATCATAAAAGAGGGGATGGCGGAAGGCTGTCCCGTAAACTCTATCCAAAAATACTGAAAAATCAAAAGAAATGGAAACAAGGAGGTGTGTTGCTTTTCTATGGAATGGACAACGATTATTCCCGCGGTCATTACATTGATCGTGGGGTTGGCAGTCGGTGTACCTGTCGGAATTGCCCGTCGGAAATCCATTGCGGAGCGGGAGATCGGCTCTGCGGAGGAAGAGGCAAAACGGCTGATTAATGACGCGATCAAGGGCGCCGAGAGCAAGAAGAGAGAAGCGCTGGTGGAGGCCAAGGAAGAGATTCTGAAGGCCCGCAACGAATATGAGAGAGAAGTGAAGGAACGGCGGTCCGACCTGCAGAAGCAGGAGCGCCGGCTTCAGCAGAAGGAAGAGAACATCGACCGAAAGACCGAGAACATTGAGAAGAAGGAAGAGGCCCTCCAGGGAAAGCTGGATGAGCTGGAAAAGACCCGGAATGAGGTCTCCCAGCTGAAGAAGGCGGAACTGGATCTTTTGGAAAAAATCTCCGGGTTTACGGTGGAGGAGGCCAAAAAGTACCTCATTGACCAGTTGGAAACCGAGGTCACCCATGAGGCGGCCCTCAAGCTCAAGGAGATTGAGAGCCACTATAAGGAAGAGGCGGACAACTACGCACGGGAGATCATCTCCCTGGCCATTCAGCGCTGTGCCGCCGATCATGTGGCGGAGGCCACCGTCTCCGTGGTTTCTCTGCCCAACGATGAAATGAAGGGGCGGATCATCGGCCGGGAGGGTCGGAACATCCGCACGCTGGAAACCATGACCGGCGTGGACCTCATTATCGACGATACTCCGGAGGCCATCACGGTCTCCTGCTTTGACCCCGTCCGCCGGGAGATTGCCCGCCTGGCCCTGGAGAAGCTCATCCAGGACGGGCGCATCCACCCCGCCCGCATCGAGGAGATGGTGGAAAAGGCCAAGCGCGAGGTGGATGCCACCATCAAGGCCGAGGGTGAGCGGGCGGTCTTCGAGACCAATGTACACGGCCTGCATCCGGAACTGGTGAAGCTCCTGGGCCGGATGAAGTACCGCACCAGCTACGGGCAGAATGTGCTGAACCACTCCATAGAGGTGGCCCATGTGGCCGGTCTTCTGGCGGCTGAGCTGGGGGCTGACATCACCCTGGCCAAGCGGGCGGGACTTCTTCATGATCTGGGCAAGGCCATCGACCACGAGGTGGAGGGCAGCCATGTGGCCCTGGGTGTGGAGCTGGCCCGGAAATATCGGGAGAGCGAGGAGGTCATCCACGCCATCGAGGCCCACCATAACGATGTGGAGCCCCGCACCATCATCGCCTGCCTGGTCCAGGCCGCCGATGCCATCTCCGCCGCCCGGCCCGGCGCCCGCCGTGAAAACCTGGAAAACTACATCAAGCGTCTGGAGAAGCTGGAGGAGGTCACCTCCTCCTTTCCCGGCGTGGAGAAGACCTTTGCCATTCAGGCAGGGCGTGAGGTCCGGGTCATGGTCCGTCCCGATCAGGTCAATGAGGATCAGATGGTCCTCCTGGCAAGGGACATTGTCAAGAAGATCGAAGATGAACTGGAGTACCCCGGTCAGATTAAAGTCCATCTGCTGCGGGAGACCAAGGTCATTGAGTACGCCAAATAAACCCAATCGGGCCAACAGCCGATTTTAAACCACACCCCACCTGTCAGACAGTCTGAAAGACCGCCCTGACAGGTGGGGTGATTTGCTGTATCGCATTTTTTGCCCAATGGGTCTGCCCGGCGTTCCCCGCAAGGCATTGGAAACGGCGGCATTTCACCGGGACGGGGGAAGGGGGTTAGACAAACTTGACCGCGGTACCGTAGGCGGTGACCTCCGCCGCCCCCTGCATAATGGAGGAGGAGGTGTATCGGAGATTGATGACCGCATCCGCCCCCAGGGCCTCGGCCTCATCCACCATGCGTTTGGTGGCAATCTGCCGGGCCTCCTGGAGCATCTCGGTATATCCGGTCAGCTCTCCGCCCACCAGGGTTTTCATGCCAGCCATAAAATCCTTGCCGAAATTTTTGGACTGGACCACGCTGCCGCGGACCAGGCTGAGTGCCTCCAGGGTTTTGCCGGGCACATAGTCAATATTGAGAAGCATCATCTTCTTCTCCTCCTTTGATTTCTTGATACCGCTGTCGCAGGGCGAGGACAATGCCCACGATCACGGCGCTGGGGACCAGTAGGAATAGGAGCAGGATGGGGAGGGGGACCGGGCTGACAAAGAGGACAAACAAAAAGGTGAGCAGATAAAAGGACATCAGAAGAATGATTAGGACGGCGCAGATGGTAGGCCCAATATATTTCTTTGGCTTCTTCACGGAAATCCCTCCCAACTGCCTTGATTATACGGGAAAGCGGGGGGAGATGCAAGGGGATTTTTTTCGACCCCTGTCCTCTTTTTTCCGGGAGAAAATCCCTTGACAAGGGGAGAAAAGACGGATATACTATTTTCGATTAAAATGGCGATGAGGGAGCTTGCCACTTCCGAGCCGCCCGGGAGGACCGGGACGCCTGACCCCCGTTAAAGGGTCTGAATGAGATGCGCCGCGAGGCCTGGGGTTTCCCGGCGCAATCAGGGTGGTACCGCGGAGTGTCAGCTTCGCCCCTGGAAAGACCGGGGGCGGAGCTTTTTTTGTCCCCAGAAATTAGGAGGTAAAAACCCATGGCACCGAAAAAATATGGTGTAAACGAACTGCGTGAAATGTTTCTGGCCTTCTTTGAGACCAAGGACCATCTGCGCCTGCCCAGCTTTTCCCTGATCCCCAAGGACGACGCCTCCCTGCTGCTCATCAACAGCGGCATGGCCCCCATGAAGCCCTTCTTCACCGGGGAGAAGGAGCCGCCCAGGCACAGGGTCTGTACCTGTCAGAAGTGCATCCGCACCGGCGACATTGAAAACATCGGGCACACAGCCCGTCACGGGACCTATTTTGAAATGCTGGGGAATTTCTCCTTCGGTGACTATTTTAAGCGGGAGGCCATCCACTGGTCCTGGGAGTTTCTCACCAGTCCGGAGTGGGTGGGTCTGGACCCGGACCGCCTCTATCCTTCCGTCTACGAGGAGGATGAGGAGGCCTTTGAGATCTGGAACAGGGAGATCGGCATCCCCCCGGAGCGGATCTTCCGCTTCGGAAAGGCGGACAACTTCTGGGAGCATGGCTCCGGCCCCTGCGGCCCCTGCTCCGAGATCTACTATGACCGGGGAGAGAAGTACGGCTGCGGGGAGCCGGGGTGTACCGTGGGCTGTGAATGCGACCGCTATATGGAGGTCTGGAACAATGTGTTCTCCCAGTTTAACAACGACGGAGAGGGGCACTATACCGAGCTGAAGCAGAAGAATATCGATACCGGCATGGGGCTGGAACGCCTGGCGGTGGTGTGCCAGGATGTGGACTCCCTCTTTGAGGTGGACACCGTCATGAACATCACAAACCATGTGTCAAAGATCACCAAGGCCCACTATGGGGAGAGCCGGGAGCGGGACATCTCCCTCCGGGTCATCACCGACCACATCCGCTCGGCCACCTTTATGATCTGCGACGGGGTCCTTCCCTCCAATGAGGGAAGGGGATATGTCCTCCGCCGTCTACTTCGCCGGGCCGCCCGCCACGGGAAGCTTCTGGGGGTCAATGAGCCCTTCCTCTACCAGGTCTGCGGCACCGTGATTCAGGAGAATCGGGGCCACTACCACGAGCTGGCAGAGCGTCAGGCCTATATAACCAAGATCATTCGGGTGGAGGAGGAGAACTTCGCCAAGACCATCGACGGCGGCCTGAAGATCTTCCGCGATATGCTGGAAGAGCATCAGAAAAAGGGGGAGGACATCTTCTCCGGGGCCGACGCCTTCAAGCTCTACGACACCTATGGGTTCCCCATCGATCTCACCATGGAAATGGCGGAGGAAGCGGGGATGACGGTGGATCAGGAGACCTTCAAGTCCCTGATGGAGGAGCAGAAGGTCCGGGCCAGAAAGGCCAGAGAGGCCCTGGGGGACCTGGGCTGGGCCGGGGTGGAGTTCGGCAAGGAGGTTCCGGAAACCGAATTTATTGGCTATACCCAGAGTTCCGTAGAGGATGCCAGGGTGGTGGCCCTGGTGGTGGAAAACCAGCTGACGGAAGAGATGATGCCCGGCGTGGAGGGGATCGTGGTCCTGGATCGGACCCCCTGCTATGCGGAGATGGGCGGCCAGGTGGCGGACCACGGAGTGATCACTGTGGGGAGGCCGGAGGTTCCCTTAGACATGATTTTCTCCAATGAAAAGCCCGTCGCCATCGAAGTGCCCGGCGCCGTCCGCTTTGTGGTCACCGATGTGCAGAAAAACAAGGGCGGAAAATATATGCACTACGGCAGACTGATCTCCGGCGTGCTCAAGGTGGGGAGTGCGGTCTGCGTTGACATCGATGAGGATCGGCGGAAGGCCGTGATGCGGGCCCACTCCGCCACCCACCTGCTGGACAAGGCCCTGCGAACCGTGCTGGGGGACCATGTGAAGCAGGCAGGCTCTCTGGTGGAGCCGGACCGTCTGCGCTTTGACTTCACCCACTTCTCCGCCATGACCCCGAAGGAGCTGGAGTCCGTGAGCCAAATGGTCAATGAGGCCGTTTTGGAGGGCTATGCCGTGGACACCCAGGTGCTTCCCATTGAGGAGGCCAAGAAGAGAGGGGCCATCGCCCTCTTCGGGGAGAAGTACGGCGACATGGTCCGGGTGGTGGACATGGGAGAGGGCTATTCGGTGGAGTTCTGCGGCGGCACCCATTTGGACAATACCGCCAAGGTAGGTCCCTTCCACATTCTCAGCGAGTTCTCCGTGGCCTCCGGTGTGCGCCGGATAGAGGCCATCACCGGATGGAAGACCCTGGACTGCATCAAGGGCTACTGCGGCACCATCAACGCGGTGGCGGAGGCGCTGAAGACCAAACCCGCCGAGGTGGTGGACAAGGCATTCCAGGAGGTTCAGGAGCTGCGGGAGCTGCGCCAGGCCCTGGAGCGCTTCAAGGCCAAGGAGGCCCTGGGAGAGGCCGGGAACTTCCTGATGGGAGCCAAAGAGATGGGAGGGGTGAAGATTGTCACCGCCACCCTGAATGACACCACCGCCGACCACCTGAGAAAGATGGGAGATTTTCTCAAGGACAAGGACCCCGCCGTGGTGGCGGTCCTCTCCGGGGTCAGCGGCGGGAAGATCACCTTCCTCTCGGTCTGCGGCAAGGACGCGGTGGCCAAGGGGATCAAGGCCGGGGACATCATCAGGGCGGTGGCCCCCCTCTGCGGCGGCAAAGGCGGCGGCAGACCGGATTCCGCCATGGGCGGCGGTACCGATGTTCTGAAACTGGACGATGCCCTGGCCTCTGTGGATGATTTTGTGGCCGGAAAGCTGGGACTGTAACCGTATTGGGACACTGGGGAGGGCGTTCAGAGAGCGCCTTCCCCCCAAAATAGATGGAACCAAAAAGACGAAGGAGGCGTTTTTATGTGTGATTGTCTGTTCTGCCAAATCGCGGAAGGGGAGATCCCCGCTGGGAAACTGTTTGAGGATGAGCTGTGCTGTGCCTTCTATGACATCGATCCCCAGGCACCCACCCATTTTCTGGTGATCCCAAAGGCCCACATTGGGTCGGTCTCCCAGGTGGATGGAAAGAAGGAAGCGGTGGTGGGCCACATCTTTACCGTCATCGCCAGACTGACCCGAGAGCTGGGTCTGGAGAGCTATCGGGTGGTTTCCAACATTGGAGAGCAGGCGGGGCAGAGCGTCCTCCATCTCCACTTCCATGTTCTGGGAGGCCGGGACATGACATGGCCTCCGGGCTGATGGTCAGGCAGCTCTTTTCCCCCTTTCAAAGGCCTGTCTGCAATGTACTGGCGGCCCTTCCGGTCTTTTTGGCGGGGGCTTACTTTGACCTGACCGAATTTCGGCTGGGTTCCGCCTCTTCCCTGGCGGAATCCGGCCTTTTTCTCCTGACTTGCCGGATGGTGAGCGGCCTGTTGCTGGCCCTCCTCTTTCTGGCCCTCCTCCGTGGGGGGAGGGAGCTGGCAGGGTTGGGGCGGGTCTCCTGGAAGGAACTTCTCCTGCTGCTTGTGCTGCTGAATGGGGTGACCGCCCTGTATGTGGGCACCTCCCACACGGTCTATGTCTGGGACAGTGCGGGGTATTGGACGGTGGCCCGGACCCTCTCCCGGCAGTGGCTGGGGCGCAGTCAGCTTCTGGAGGTGCTGAAAAGCACCATCTCCATGGATTACAATTACCTGCTGGCCTTTCCCATCTCTCTGGTGATGCGGATTTTTGGGGAGAGCCGGGGCGTCTTCCTCTTCGCCATCTCCAACCTGTATACCTTCCCCGCCCTCTGGGGCCTCTGCGCGCTGGGCAGGGGGAAGCAGGGAAAGGGAGGATTTTTCCTGGCCCTCCTCTTCCCCATGCTGATCTATGTGGGTCTGGTGGGCTATGTGGATGTGGGGGCGGCGGCCCTGGCCGTCTGGGCGGCGGTCATCTATAC
>JAHHSE010000031.1 GCA_020025395.1 Oscillospiraceae bacterium | reverse complement strand
CCCTAGTGGCTTGTCTATTTTAAATCTCTTTTGCAAACATCATTGTACTCTGTCTGGAAAATTTGCCAGATTTCTTATTCGTTGTATTACAGATGAGATTTGTACAACTAGTCCTATCAGATTTAAAATTGTACCCCTTCAAGATTTTACATCTAACAGTGACATAGACTGGTCTAAGTCAGTAGCTGAGATTGATAAGCAGTTGTATAAAAAGTATGGTTTAAGTGAACAAGAGATAGCATACATTGAGCAGACCATAAAACCCATGGAATAAAAAAACGAGCATGCTTTAGACCTTATCGTCTGAGCATGCTCGTTTATTTTATTCATCAATAATACTTTGAAGGACTTCCGGCCATCGGGTAAGGACTTCTCTACCTACAATGACTTCATCAACGAGACCCGCGTTAAGCGTATCTATAATTCTACACAGATAAGATTTTCCATCAACCCACCATGTCTTGTAGGCATCAAGAAAGAATATGTGGGTAACTGGTCTACCTGTTCTCGCAGCAATACCTTTGAATTCATACCCATCAAGTTGAGTCTCATAAACACCATCAGCTACTCGACTTCCAAAGGTTGTTGCATAATAGTACTCTTTGATTTCCCAAACAGCTTTAGGGTTTAGAATATTGGGATATGCACCATCAAAACGCCTGGAGGACGCACCGACAATGCGGTTATCATCATCCAGAGTATACGACAACCCTCTGGGATCATCATTAAATCCCAAGGTGCCATCATATACACGAGAATGGCGAATAGTATCCTCTGCAATAATGTTGATAATAGCAGTAAAGAAGGCAACTTGCCTCATGGCTCCCTTCTGCTTATTCATGGGGAGTTTGCACAGGAAATGATTATCCCTATGCAGAGGGTACAAATCAGTAAATACATCTTTAGCCTCATCTGCTGTCATGAGATTTAATCTCACATAATTGTTCAGCAAGTCTGCACGCTTGTCAAAATACAGTTTAGCAGATGCAAGCGTATCAATATCTACTGCTATGCCATTCTCTGATAACAAATCAGACATTTCATCTATCTCATATGTACGGACTACTCCCTGCTTTCTAACAGTATATCCTAAGGTTTCAGAGATATATTTAATCAATGCCCAAAAAGAGGGACCCATGGCTCTAAACTCAGGAAATGCACGCATAAGTCATTCAACCTCCTTGAAAAATTCAGACAGTGTTTTATTCAGTGATATTGCAATGCGTTCAATATTTTCTAATGAAAGATTGCGTTTGCCCAGTTCAACATCACTAATATATGTACGGTGCAAGCCGCATAAGTCGGCAAGTTCTTCCTGCGAAATGCCTTGGTCAAGTCTTATTTTTCTGACAGCTTGTCCATATCGAACTAAAACATCCGTTTGCACTGCTTGACACCTCCCTATTCTTATATTATAATAAAAATGTAGACTTTCAGTCTACAGACTATGCGTTACATATAACCAGAGGAGACAATCAAAATGGTGCCAGCTTTATTAAAATGGATAGGAAACAAACAAAGGTTTGCAAATACCATTGTTTCATATATACCGAACACTTTTAATAACTATTATGAGCCTTTTTTAGGGAGCGGGGCTGTACTTGCTGAACTCCTTACGCAAGACAGCTCAACACTATTTCATCATTTTGAACATGCCTACGGTAGTGATGTATTGCCGTTTCTGATTGATATATTCAGTATTGTGAAGAATAACCCGAGCAAGATCATAGATTACTACACGACTGAAATTACAAAATACTATGATAATCCAGAACAAGCATACGAAATTATAAGGGATAGATTTAATGAAAATCATAACGCATTAGATTTTTGCTTACTCTCTCGTACTTGCTATTCTGGCGTTATAAGATTTCGTAAATCTGATGGATATATGAGCACGCCTCGTGGGCCTCACAAACCCATAGCACCAGAGACTTTCAAAAAGCGTGTTATGCTATGGGAATCACTGTTGCAAAAAGCAGACTTTACCTGTGAAAGCTTTGATATAGCCATGGAAAAGGCTCAAAGCGGAGATGTAGTTTATTGTGATCCTCCTTATACGCATAGTCAGGCCATTATTTATGGGGCACAGACCTTTAATATTGATTTACTGTGGAAACAGATAGCAGCATGTAAAGAGCGTGGTGTATATGTAATGCTATCTATCAACAATACAAGAGAATCCAAAAAGAAGGATATATCTGTTAATATCCCAGACGGTTTATTTGAAAGAGAAGTCATTGTTAATTGTGGAACTTCAATGATTGATAGATTGCAGAACTCAGGAAAAGAAATGAAAGACTCAGAAGTACATGATAAGTTGCTATTAACTTGGTAAAATAGTAAAAGGACTCCACTTTTCGAAGTGGAGTCCTTTTTTGTGCAATTCGACGGATGATTTCCGGGATAAGCGTAAATCAGTTCAAAAGGTAAAAGGGAGCCGAAGTTCTCCTCTTTGCCCGATGGACTGCCTCTCCTTTAGGCATAGAAAAATCGGCAGCACACACAGATCATGCGGCTGCCGATTTTGTTTTGGGCGGTTTGACCGGGGCGAATCCTCCCTAGTAGCGCTTGTCCAGACGCTCGATAATGTCCGCGATGGCCCCCTGGTCGCAGGCGCTTACAATGGTGGCCCCGCAGTCCCGGACCTCCCGGGCGCAGTTGGCGGGGGCAAAGGGGATGGCGGAGACCTCCAGCATGGGGATATCGTTTTGATTGTCTCCCACGCAGTAGAGGTTCTGGGGTTCCACCTTGAGGAGCTGGGCCAGCCGCTGGACCGCCCTGCCCTTGGTGACCCCCTGGGCGGTGACCTCCAGCAGATGATGGTTGGAGAAGATCACCTCATATTGTCCGGGGAAAAAGGTCCGGATCCAGCTCTGGACCTCCGTCAGGCGATCATGGGAGCCATGCTCCATCAGGAGCTTCATCCAGGGCAAGGGGATCTCCTCAAAGCTCCGCTCCACATAGGGAAGGCCCAGCTTGCGGATGTGCCGCCAGGTGATCTCATTGGGACGGCAGGTGTAGATCAAATCCCCGATATGGGTCTCAAAGCCCACATCCGGAAAGGTCTCGGAGAGAAGGAGGGCGTGGCGCCGGATCTCATCGGGGAGACAGGCGTGGAACAGCTCCCGATCGGTGGAAAAATCATAGAGTACGGCCCCGTTGGACAGGATGACGGGGACATTAAAGGGCACCCGATCCCGATAGGGGGAGAAGGTCTGGTAGGCCCGCCCGGTGGCCACGGTGAAAAAACCGCCCTGGGCCAGGTAGTACGCCAGAGCCTCCTTGTTTCGCCCAATGACCACCGGCGCATCCCGTTTCTCGGTCTCGGGGGACCCCTCCGCCCTGGTGATGTTGGAGCGGAAAAGGGTGTCGTCAAAATCCGTGGCCAACAGGACTCCGGTGAATTTACCCAAAAGGCTTCCTCCTTTTTACGGAGGCACTCCCCCGTTTCTTTTCCGTGTCGGATGAGGGAGGGAAACGCTCCGAAAAGCATCCGATTTGCTGCGAGTTTCACATTATTTTATACCTGTTTTCGGAGTTTTGTCAATACATCCTCAAACCAGGGAGGGTTTTCCGCCTCCACGGTGCAGAGGGCGCCTGTGCGGGGGTGGCGGAAGGTGAGCCGCCCGGCGTGGAGGCACTGTCCCGCCAGGCCGGGCCAGGGCTTGGGGGAGCCGTAGACCACATCCCCCAGAAGGGGGTGGCCAATGGAGGCCAGGTGGACACGGATCTGATGGGTCCGCCCGGTTTCCAGTCTGCATTGAAGATAGGTGTATCGGCCCAGGGGCTCCAGCACCTTCCAGTGGGTGACGGCGGGCCGGCCCTCCCGGTCGATGGCCATTTTTTTTCGGTGGGTCCGATGGCGGGCGATGGGGGCGGAGATGGTCCCCGCCTCCTCCCTCAGCCCTCCCACACAAACCGCCCGATACTCCCGATAGAGGGAGTGATCCTGAAGCTGTTCCGCCAGAGACAGGTGGGCGGCATCGTTTTTCGCCACGATAATGAGGCCGGAGGTGTCCCGGTCGATTCGGTGGACGATTCCGGGACGGAGGACCCCGTTGATCCCGGAGAGAGAGGAGCCGCAGTGATGGAGCAGGGCGTTTACCAGGGTGCCGTCCGGATGTCCGGGGGCGGGATGGACCACCATCCCAACAGGCTTATTGATGACCACCAGATCTTCATCCTCCAAGCGGATATCCAGAGGGAGGTTCTGGGGGATCACATCCAGAGGGACGGGGTCGGGCAGGTGGATCTCATACACCGCTCCGGGGCGGGTCCGGTCCTTTTTTTGGAGCGAGGTACCGGAGCAGACGACCCGCCCCTCCTCCAGGAGCTTCTGGGCGGCGGACCGGGTCACCTCCTCCAGCCGGGAGGCCAGAAAGAGGTCCAGGCGCAGCCCCTCCTCCTCAGCGGTCAGCAGAATCGGTTCCATGGGGCTTCTCCAATCTGTCGTAGAAAAAGAGGATATAGATACAGAAGGCAATCCCCCCCAGGACCACACAGATGTCCGCCACATTGAAAACGGCGAAGTCCATGAAAAGGGTCCTAAACATATCGGTCACATAGCCGAAGAGGGCCCGGTCGATGAGGTTCCCCAAGGCCCCCCCCAGAATCACGGAGAGCGAGAGCCGTCCGGCGGGATGGCGGAAGGAGCCTTTGATGAGGGCCGCCGCAATGAGCAGGGAGACCAGGGCGGAGATCAGGGTGAGGAGCCAGGTGTGCTGGGAAAAGATGGAAAAGGCGGCCCCGGTGTTCTGCACATAGGTAAGCCCCATGAGGTTGGGGATAAAGTCCACCGAGGTCCCCAGGGGGATGTTGGCCCGGACCAGATATTTGACGATTTGATCCAAGGCCACCAAAGCGGCGATCAGGATGGTGTATAACATGGATTCTTCCTCCCGCATGGCAGGGGCCATGCTGTTCTGATAAGCGGTTTGACGGGGCCGAAGGTCCCCGCCAATCTGGAAGAGACCGGTCTTCGGGAAGACCGGTCTCTTGGATGGTTATTCCTCCACAACGCCGCGGCAGCGGGGGCAAAGGGCATCCGCCCCGGTTTCCGGATGGAACTTCCAGCACCGGGGGCACTTCACCCCGGCGGCGGGGGCCGCGGAGATCCGGACAGAGGGGAAGTTTTCCCCGGAGACCCCCTCCTCGCCGGTGCCCAGGGTGACCTGGGAGACGATGAAGAGGTCCGCCAGGAAGGCGGGGTCCTCGGCGCGGAAAGCCCGGGCCTCCTCTGCGTCGGAAAGGTTCAGCGTCACAGCGGCCTCCAGGCCCTTTCCGATGGTCTTGGCGGACCGGGCGGCCTCCAGCACCTTGTTTACATCCTCCCGGAGAGCGGCAAGGCCGGTCCAGCGGGCGGCCTGCCTCTCATCCAGGACCAGACGCTCGTCAAAGGCGGGGAGCTGGTTCAGGATGACATTGGCGGGGTCGGCGGTCTTGTCGTGGGGCATGGCCTGCCAGATTTCATCGGAGGTAAAGGCCAGAATGGGGGCGATCATCCGGGTCATGCCGTCCAGGATGCGGTACATGGCGGTCTGGGCCGAGCGGCGGAGGGGGGACTCCTTCCCTTCACAGTAGAGACGGTCCTTGATGATGTCCAGATAGAAGTTGGAGAGATCCACCACACAGAAGTTGTAGATGGCCCGATAGACGGCGTGGAACTCATATCGGTCATAGGCGGCCCGAACCTCACGGACCAGATCATTCAGCCGGGAGAGGGCCCAGCGGTCCAGCTCCTCCATTTCGCCACAGGCCACGGACTGGCTGTCCGGGCAGAAGCCGTCCAGATTGCCCAGCATATAGCGGGCGGTGTTCCGGATCTTCAGGTAGGCTTGGGAAAGCTGCTTCATGATCTCAGGGGAAATCCGCATATCCTGGGTGTAATCGGCGGAGGAGACCCACAGACGGAGCATATCGGCGCCGTAGTCCTTGATGACCTCCTCCGGCCCCACGGCATTGCCCAGAGACTTGTGCATGGCCTTGCCCTCACCATCCACGGTCCAGCCGTGGGTGATGATCTGCTTATAGGGGGCTGTCCCTTTGGTGGCGATGGAGGTGAGCATGGAGGACTGGAACCAGCCCCGGTACTGATCGCCCCCCTCCAGATAGACATCGGCGGGAAACTGGAGATACTCTCTGCCGTCCAGAACGGCGGCATGGGTGGAGCCGGAGTCGAACCAGACATCCATGATGTCGCTCTCCTTGGTAAAGTGGCTGTGGCCGCACTTGGGGCAGCAAAAGCCCTGGGGCACCAGTTCATCGGCCTCCCGGTCAAACCAGATGTTGGAGCCGTGCTTCTCGAAGAGGGAGGCCACATGGTCGATGGTCTCAGGGGTGACGATATCGGCCCCGCACTCGTCACAGTAGAAGATGGGGATGGGCACGCCCCAGACCCGCTGACGGCTGATGCACCAGTCGTTGCGCTCGGTAATCATGGAGGTCATCCGCTCCTTGCCCCAGTCAGGCTTCCACCGGATGCCGTCACAGCTCTTGACGGCGGCCTCCTTGATGGCATCCACGGAGCAGAACCACTGCTCTGTGGCCCGGAAGATGATGGGGTTTTTGCAGCGCCAGCAGTGGGGGTAGGAGTGGGTGATGTCCTCCTTGGCCACCAGAGCCCCGCAGGCCTCCAGATCCGCCACCACCTGATCGTTGCCCTTGGCGTAGAAGCTGCCGCTGTACCGCTCATCGGTCATGACACCCTTGGCGTTTACCGGGACGGGGGTGCCGATGCGGGTCAGTCCGGCGTCATCATACTGCTTGCAGATGTTGAAGTCATCGGCACCGAAGCCGGGGGCGGTGTGGACGCAGCCGGTACCGGCATCCAGGGTGACATGGTCCCCGCAGAGCAGAACGCTCTCCCGGTCAAAGAGGGGGTGCTTGGCGGTCATCAGCTCCAGCTCGGAGCCTTTGACCACCGCCAGGACCTTGCAGGCGGAATAATCGATGTGCGCAGCCTTGCAGACGCTCTCCGCCAGGTCCTCCGCCAGGATGAAGACCTCTCCGCCGGGCTGCTGAAGGAGAACATAGTCAAAGGCGGCGTTGACGCAGATGGCCATGTTGCCGGGGAGGGTCCAGGGGGTGGTGGTCCAGATGACGAAGGAGGTCTTGCTCAGGTCGGTGAGCCGGGCCAGTCTGCCCTTGTCGTCTTTGACGGGGAACTTCACAAAAATGGTGGTGCAGGGGTCGTCGGCGTATTCGATTTCGGCCTCCGCCAGGGCGGTGTGGTCGTGGGGACACCAGTAGACAGGCTTCATTCCCTTGTAAATATAGCCCTTTTCCGCCATCCTGCCAAAGACCCTGATCTGGGCGGCCTCAAATTCCGGGGTCAGGGTGAGGTAGGGATTTTCCCACTCCCCCACCACGCCAAGACGCTTAAACTGGGCGCGCTGCTTATCCATAAAGTCCAGGGCGTACTCCTTGCATTTCTCCCGAAATTCGGAGGTGGTAAGCTCCTCCCGCTTTACCTTTTTGTTTTTCAGGATGGCGGACTCAATGGGAAGGCCGTGGGTGTCCCAGCCGGGAACATAGGGGGCTTTGAACCCGGTCATGTTTTTGTATTTGATAATGATGTCCTTGAGGATTTTGTTCATGGCGGTGCCGATGTGGATATTTCCGTTTGCATAGGGGGGACCGTCGTGAAGAATGAAGAGGGGCTTGCCCTCGTTTTTCTCCATCAGCTTCTGATACAGATGGGAATCCTCAAAGGCCTTGAGCATTTCCGGCTCGCGCCTGGGCAGGCCGGCCCGCATGGGAAAGTCGGTCTGAGGCAGGTTGATGGTCTTGTTGTAGTCCATGACTGGCATCTCCTTTGTCCAAAAGTTCCAATGCAGAGGCAGGGCGGGGCCTCCTCGGTTCAAGGGGAAAAGAAAAAACGCCTTTGTCTCTTTGTTAAGAGACAAAGGCGAAAGCCTCTGCGGTACCACTCTTGTTGCCACCTGCAAGGTGACCCCTTGAAGGCCGATAACGGGGCCAGCCGATCCGGCTTACAAAAAGGTTCAGCCGGACGCTCCAAGGTGATATTCACGCTCCGTTCCTGACCGCCTTGCACCAAAACGGCGGCTCTCTGGGCAGGGGGAGGGGCGCTACTCGTCCTTTTCACTGCGTTTTTCAATATGCCCTTGTATCTTATCCGTTTCCGAACCGCCTGTCAAGGGATTTTCAGAAAAAAGCTCTCTTTTGGGGGTGTGGAAGAGATTGTCAAAGGGCGGTGTATCTGCTATAATAGAGCCGGGCTTGATTGAAAATTGGAAAAAACCCCTGCAACGCCTCAGTTTCCCCGGAAATCCTCCAAAATCGTCACGAAAGCCGGAAAAGGGGACGAAGGGAGAGGGAGGAAGCGGTGGGGATGTTCCCGTTTTCAAACAGGCCCTCATATGCGGAGGGAACCTGCACATAATGAGAGGAGCGGTGGGGATGGACTGTATCACACTGATTGGAATGCCGGGCTCAGGGAAAAGCACCATCGGGGTTCTGCTGGCCAAGCGGCTGGGGATGGATTTTTTGGACACAGACCTCCTCATTCAAACCGAGCAGGGCGCCCCGCTTCAGGATGTGCTGGACGGGCTTGGGGCCGAGGAGTTCCTGGACCTGGAGGGGAGGACTCTGGCCCGGCTGGCGCGCACCAGGACGGTCATCGCCCCCGGTGGAAGCTGCGTCTGCCGGTCGGCTTCCATGGAGCATCTCAAGGAGCTGGGCAGAGTGGTCTACATCAAGCTTCCCTATGAGACCATCACCGCCCGCATCACCAATTTGGATCGGAGGGGGATCGCCTTCCGTCCAGGGGAGACCCTGCGGAGCATCTACGAGGCCCGCACCCCCCTCTATGAACAATACGCCGACCTCACGGTAGAGACCGAAGGGCTCACACTGGAACAGTCGGCGGCGGCGGCGGAGCAGCTGCTTCGTCAGCCGTAACCGATTTAAGAAAAGGAAACAAGATATGAAATTCAGCGAACTGGGGCTTATGCCCCTCATCAGCACGAGCCTGGAATCCATGGGCTATACAGAGCCAACCCCCATTCAGACCCAGGCCATCCCTCCCGCCCTTGCCGGGCGGGATGTTCTGGGCTGTGCCCAGACCGGCACAGGAAAGACCTGCGCCTTTGCCGCCCCCATTCTCCAGCGCCTGGCCCAGTCCCCCAGGCGGGGGGACCGGGTTATAAGGGCCCTTATCCTCACCCCCACCCGCGAGCTGGCGCTTCAGATTCAGGAGAATTTTGAGGCCTACGGCAAGGGCCTTCCCCTCCGCTCCACGGTGATTTTCGGCGGAGTGGGCCAGAAGCCCCAGGTGGAAAGGCTCAAAAGAGGGGTGGAGATTCTGGTGGCCACTCCGGGCCGTCTTCTGGATCTCCACAATCAGAAGCTGCTCGATCTCTCCTGCGTGGAGATTTTCGTGCTGGATGAAGCGGACCGGATGCTGGACATGGGCTTTATCCATGATGTGCGCCGGGTGCTCAAGGTCCTCCCGGAAAGGAAACAGACCCTCTTCTTCTCCGCCACCATGCCCCCTGAGGTGATGGAGCTTGTGAACAGCCTCCTTCACGATCCCGTCAAGGTGGCGGTGGACCCCATTTCCTCCCCGGTGGAGGTCATTGATCAGAGTGTCTACTTTGTGGATAAAGGGAATAAGACCAAGCTCCTGGCCCATCTGATCCGGGAGAAGGAGATTCCCAGCGCCCTGGTCTTTACCCGGACTAAGCATGGGGCCAACCGGGTGGCGCAGGACCTGAACAAATCGGGGCTTACCGCCGCCGCCATCCATGGAAACAAGAGCCAGTCCGCCCGGCAGCAGGCCCTGGCAGACTTCAAATCCGGCAGGGTTCGGGTTCTGGTGGCCACCGACATTGCCGCCCGCGGCATTGACATTGAGGAGCTACCCTTTGTCTTTAACTACAACCTCCCAGAGGTGCCGGAGACCTATGTCCACCGGATCGGGCGGACCGGTCGGGCGGGACATGAAGGCTCGGCCATTTCCTTCTGCGACTTTGGGGAGCAGACCTGCCTGAAGAGCATTGAGGCGCTCACCGGCCGTCCGCTCACCGTCCGGGAAAGCCCCTGGCCCATGGAGGTGCTGGAGGTGCCCGCCAAGGAACAGCGGGGTCGTCCCGGCAGGTCCCAGAACGCCCGGAAGCAGGAGAAGAAGGCCGAGCCTTCCGGGGAGACAGGAAAAAAAGAGGCCGCCGCGCCAAAGGAAAAGACCGGGCGGAGAAAGAAGTTCACGGCACCTACCAAGACCCTGGCGGAGTTTGAGGCGGAGGAGCGGGCCTTCCAGGAGAGACTGAGCCGGGAAACGACGGAGCATCGGGCCATCCGCCCGTCCAACGCCCTGGCGGGGGAAAAAATTATGGATGCCACCGCCCGGCTCCTGGCCCCGAAAAAGAGCGTCAAGCCCGACCTTCACAAAGAGGAGAAGCGGAAAAATCCCCCCCGGAAGCAGGAACAGAAAAAGGCGGAGTCCGGCAAGCATCGGAAAGCTGCCCCGGAAAAAGGGAGCCAGCGCCGCAGACGGGACAGGGGACCCCGCCCCGTGGAGCTTCGGCCCAGAATGCTCAAGGATTCCACCGAGCAGCCCTCCCTGATGAAGCCCTTCTACCTGGGAGGAGACGATTGAGCCTCCAAAGGGCCTGCGACCAGTGGGCAGACAGCGGAAAAACCCTCCGGAGAAACGGTTGTTTCCCCGGAGGGTTTTATGGTATAATCACAGGGTTATGGTTCCGAAAAGAGAGAAAAGAGAGGAGAAGGAGAATGGGGGGAAAGAAAAGGATGATATGGGGATTGACTGGGGCGGTTCTTCTCTGTCTGGTCCTCTGGTTTTTGTGGTGGAGCCAGAACGCCATCCAAAGCCAGACCATCCTGCTTTCCACCCCTTCCCTTCCCCAGGCCTTTGACGGCCTTCGAATCCTCCATATCTCCGATCTCCACGGAAAGGAGTTTGGGGAGGGCAGTGGGCGTTTGCTGAAGCGGGCGGCGGAGCTGAAGCCGGATCTCATTGCCATCACGGGTGATCTGATCGATCAGGAGGATCAGCTGGAAATGGTCCCGGCCTTGGCCCGTGGGCTGGCAGACATCGCCCCCACCTACTATGTGACTGGGAATCATGAGTGGGCGGTCCGTCGGGTCAATGATTTGAAGGTCCTGCTTCAACAGTGCGGGGTTCGGGTCCTTACCAATGAATATGACATCTGGGAGAAGGAGGGGGTTCGTCTGGCGGTGGCGGGGATTGACGATCCCAACGGCCCGCCGGATCAAAAGACCGGACCGGAGCTGCGCCGGGAGATCCGGGCGGATTACACCGTCCTTCTGGCCCACCGGGACCAGGTGGAGGCGTATGAGGACTGGGGCTATGATCTGGTCCTGTGCGGACACGGACATGGAGGAATTCTTCGGATTCCCATTTTGGATCAGGGCCTCTTCTCCACCGACCGCACCCTGTTCCCCAAATACGATGGGGGTCCGGTGGCATATTCCTCTGGAGGAATATGCTTTGTCTCCCGAGGGATGGGAAACAATACGGTGCCCTTCCCCTCCTTCCGCCTGTTTAACCGCCCGGATCTGCCCCTGCTGATCTTAAAAAAACAATGTAATCCGGGGCAGATACCGCCCCTTTTGGGAAAGAATAAGGGAGAGTGACCATGGACTACCAGGCAGGAACATTTGACATCGCCGTGATCGGGGCAGGTCACGCAGGCATAGAAAGCGCCCTGGCCGCCGCCCGACTGGGGCTTAAGACCCTCTGTTTTACCGTCAATCTGGACGCGGTGGGCAATATGCCCTGCAACCCCGCCATTGGAGGCACGGGGAAAGGACATCTGGTTCGGGAGATTGATGCCCTGGGGGGGGAGATGGGCCTTGCGGCAGACCGGGCCTGCATTCAGTACCGAATCCTGAACCGGGGCAAGGGTCCGGCGGTCTGGTCCCTCCGGGCCCAGGCGGACCGCCGCCGATATCAGGAGGTGATGAAGCACACCCTGGAGACCCAGCAGAATCTTTGGGTTAAGCAGGGAGAGATCACCCACATTCTGACCGATGAAACGGGGGCGGTCTCCGCGGTCCGCACGCATCTGGGAGCGGTTTATGAGGTGAGGGCCGCCATTCTCTGCACCGGGACCTATTTGGGAGGACGGACCATCACCGGAGCGGTGACCCGCCGGAGCGGACCGGACGGCCTGGCCGCCGCAAATGAGCTGACCGACTGCCTGAAGGGGCTGGGCCTCTCCCTTCGGCGCTTTAAAACAGGGACCCCTCCGCGGGTAAACCGCAGAAGCGTGGATCTCACCCGGCTGGAGGTCCAGAAGGGAGATGAGGATGCCCTCCCCTTTTCCTTCCGAACCCCATGCCGCCCCCAAAATCAGGTGGTCTGCCACCTCACCTATACCAATGAGAAAACCCATCAGGTGATTTTGGAAAATCTGGACCGCTCCCCCCTTTACTCCGGGGTCATCGAAGGGGTGGGACCCCGCTACTGCCCCTCCATTGAGGATAAGGTGGTGCGGTTTGCGGACAAGGAGCGGCATCAGCTCTTTGTGGAGCCTATGGGCTTGGAAACAGAGGAGCTTTACATCCAGGGCTTCTCCTCCTCCCTCCCGGAGGAGGTGCAGGTCAGGATGCTCCGCACCCTGCCGGGGCTGGAGGAGGCGGAGATGACCCGTCCCGCCTATGCCATTGAGTATGACTGCATCGACCCCACCGAGCTTCTCCCCACCCTGGAGAGCAAAAAGGTCCCCGGCCTCTACGGGGCGGGGCAGTTTAACGGCTCCTCCGGCTATGAGGAGGCCGCCGCCCAGGGACTGGTGGCCGGAATCAACGCCGCCTTGAAGCTGCTGGGCAAGCCCCCTATGGTTTTGAGCCGGGCGGATGGC
>JAHHSE010000030.1 GCA_020025395.1 Oscillospiraceae bacterium | reverse complement strand
AGGAGGAGCCTCTTCCCAGGGAAGAGGAAGGGGAGGACCTTCCCCGGACCGAAGCGGGGGAGCAGGTTTTTGGCGCTGAAGAGGAAACGGAATAAGAGAGAAAACGAGGTGAGGTAGGGTGCCGAAAAAAATACCCCTGCGCCAATGCGTGGGATGCAGGGAGATGAAGGAGAAGAACCAGCTGATTCGAGCGGTTCGATCCCCGGAGGGGGAGGTGACCCTGGACTTCAGGGGGAAAAAGCCCGGCCGGGGCGCCTACCTCTGCAAAAATATGGAATGCCTTAAGCGGGCACGAAAGAGCCGTGCGCTGGAGCGGGCTTTTTCCCAGCCCCTGCCCCCCGGGGTCTATGAGCAGCTGGAGGCTGAGATGGAAAAGGGGGAGGAGGATGGATAATATTCTGCGTCTGATCGGAATGGCGAAGAAGGCGGGGCAGCTGGAGATTGGGGAGGAGCCGGTGGGGGCCTCCGCCCGGGCCAGAAAGGCCGGGCTTCTCCTGCTGGCGGAGGACGCGGCGTCCAACACCGTCCGAAGGGCCGCTCATTTCGGGCAGGCGGGAAATGTGCTGACCCTCATCGTGCCATATACCAAGGCGGAATTGGGGATGGCGGTGGGCCGATCCAGCTGCGCCATGCTGGCCCTCACAGACAGTGGCTTTGCCGCCTCCCTGGCGGAGAAGCTGGCAGCCAAAGACCCGGAGAAATATGGGCCGGCGGCGGCAAGGCTGGGGGAGAAGGCCCGGAAGGTCCTTCAGCGTCAGCGGGAACAGCGTCGGCATGAAAAGAACCTGGAGCGGGGGAAAAAACGCCCTTGGACGCCGCCCCCCAAGCAGGAAGAGAAGGGGAAGGGAGCCTCCCCAGCAGGAAAGGGCGTGCATCCGAACCGGAAAAAGAAGGCAGGGACCCCCGAGACAGGCTGGACCGGCTTTCGGACATCAAAATTGTAATTGGAGGTGGCTCATTTGAGTCTTGTGAAATATCGTGTGCATGAAGTGGCCAAGGATTTTGGCAAGCAGACCAAGGAAATCAGCGATATCATGGCAAAGTACTTTACCGCGCCCAAGAACCATATGCAGGTTCTGGAGGACAATGAGCTGGCCGTGATCTTCGACTACCTGACTCAGCACAACCAGGTGGAGAGCATGGAAAGCGTCTTTGCCGATGTGTATCATGAGCCGAAGGAGGCCAAAGAGGCCAAGCCCGCCGCCCATGACAGGAGGGAGCGGACCCCTGCCCCCGCGGGAAAGAAGCTGCCCGCTCCCGGCGAAAAGTCCGGGGCCCCCGTCCAGAAGCCTGTCAGCCGAGTTCCCGAGAAAAAGATCGTGGACACCCGCAAGGGGGGAGCCGTGAATCTGGAGAAGTACGATGAGCGGCTGGAGAATATCGCGGCGGGGAAGACCCGTCAGATGGATGCGGGTAAGGAGAAGTTCAAAAACCGGGGCGCGGGCCAGCGCCGGGGGGGCGGCTTCCAGGGGAACAAGCGCCGTCAGGAGGAGCAGGACAGAATGCGCCGTCTTCAGGCGGAAATCGCCAAGAAGCATCCCCTGACCGTCAAGATTCCCGATGAGATTGCCGTAGGCGAGCTGGCCTCCCGGATGAAGAAGACCGGGGCCGAGGTAGTTAAGTGTCTCATGAAGAACGGGGTCATGGCCTCCCTCTCCGATGTCATTGATTTCGATACCGCCTCCATCATCACCGAGGAACTGGGCTGCAAGGTGGAGCGGGAGATCATCGTCACCATCGAGGAGAGGCTCATCGACACCGCGGAGGACAGGAAAGAGGATCTTCTCCCCCGTGCCCCCGTGGTGGTGGTCATGGGTCACGTGGACCACGGCAAGACCTCCCTCCTGGACCGGATTCGGAAGTCCGATGTGGCATCGGGAGAGGCCGGCGGCATCACCCAGCACATCGGCGCCTATCAGGTCAAGGTGAAGGGGGAGCCAATCACCTTCCTGGATACCCCCGGACACGAGGCTTTCACCGCCATGCGCGCCCGCGGCGCCATGATTACCGATGTGGCCATCCTGGTGGTGGCGGCGGACGACGGGATCATGCCCCAGACCATTGAATCCATCAGCCATGCCAAGGCGGCGGAGATCCCCATCATCGTGGCCATCAACAAGATGGATAAGCCCGCCGCAAACCCCGACCGGATCACCCAGCAGCTCACCGAGCACGGACTGGTGCCGGAGGAGTGGGGCGGGGACACCATTGTCTGCCCCATCTCCGCCAAAACCGGAGAGGGCATCGAAAATCTGCTGGAAATGGTCCTGCTTACCGCCGAGATGCGGGAGCTGAAGGCAAACCCCAACCGCTCGGCCCACGGGGCCGTCATTGAGGCCCGTCTGGACAAGGGCAGAGGTCCGGTGGCCACCCTTCTGATCCAGAACGGCACCCTTCGTCAGGGGGATGTGATCATCGCCGGCACCGCTGTGGGCCGTGTCCGTGCCATGAGCAACGCCCAGGGCCAGAAGGTCCTCTCGGCAGGCCCCTCCGTTCCCGTGGAGGTCATCGGTATGGGAGAAGTGCCCAGTGCGGGAGACGACTTCCATGCCGTAGCCGATGAGCGTATGGCGAGAGAACTGGTGGAGCAGCGGAAGCATGAGAACAAGATGGCGATCCACAACGCCGTGGGCAAGGTGACGCTGGATAATCTGTTCTCCCAGATCCAGGCGGGGGAGATGAAGAATCTGAACATCATTGTGAAGGCGGATGTTCAGGGGTCCGCCGAGGCGGTGAAGGCCTCTCTGGAGAAGCTCACCAACGAGGAGGTCCGGGTTCGGGTCATCCACTGTGCCGTGGGCGCCATCAGCGAGAGCGATGTGATGCTGGCCTCCACCTCCGGGGCCATCATTGTGGGCTTCAATGTCCGTCCGGACAACAACGCCAAGGAAAACGCCGCCCGTATGAATGTGGATATGCGGATGTACCGGGTCATTTACGATGCCATTAACGAGATAGAGACCGCCATGAAGGGAATGCTGGCGCCTAAGTTCAAAGAGGTGGAGCTGGGTCACGCCGAGGTGCGGAATGTCTTCCGAATCACCGGGGTGGGCATGGTCGCAGGCTGCTATGTCACCGACGGCAAGATGCAGCGCAACGCCCAGATGCGGCTTCTCCGGGACAATATCGTGATCTACGACGGGGCCATTGCCTCCCTCCAGCGGTTCAAGGACAGCGTGAAAGAGGTGGCCGCCGGCTATGAGTGCGGCATCACCTTTGAAAAGTTCCAGGACATCAAGGAAGGGGACATGATCGAGGCCTTCCTGATGGAGCAGATCCAGATCTGATTTCGCCCGCCGGGCAGGACCCATTCAGCAAGTGCGCAAAAGACAGGAAAGCCGGAGGGTGGGCCAGATACGCCCATCCTGCGGCTTTTCCGATTCACCCCCTGACGGGGAAAGGAGACACATATGGCAAGTAATCGTTTGGGACGCATCAACGAGGAGATCCAGCGGGAGCTGGCCTCCCTGATCCGAACCGTGAAGGATCCCCGGGTGACCGGGCTGATCTCGGTCACCGCGGTGGAGACCACACCGGACCTGCGCTACGCAAAGGTCTTTGTCTCCATGCTGGATAAGAGTGACACCAAGGAGGTCATCCAGGGCCTCAAATCCGCGGCGGGCTATCTTCGGCGGGAGCTGGGGCACAGCCTGAACCTGCGCTATACCCCAGAGCTGATCTTCCAGGCCGACGATTCCATTGACAAGGGCGCCCATATTCTGGAGCTGATCGAAAAGCTGGAGGATCATCATCTGTGAGGAGGTAATTTATGGACCACAAACAGGCTGCTGCCCTTTTGCGGGAGCAGGACAACATTTTGATCTTAACCCACAAGCGTCCCGACGGGGATACTCTGGGCTGTGCCGTGGGTCTTTGCCACGGCCTCCGGGCCTTGGGGAAAACCGCCTGGCTCCTGCCGAACCGGGAGGCCACCACCCTCTTTGCCCCCTATCTGGAGGGGGTCCAGGGGCCGGAGGACTTCGTCCCCCAATATGTGGTCAGCGTGGACACCGCCAGTCCGGAGCTGCTGCCGGAGAATGCCCGGCCCTACCGGGACCGTGTGGATCTTTCCATCGATCACCACCCCTCCCATACGGGCTACGCGAAGGTCAACTATGTGGAGGCGGACAAGGCCTCCTGCGGGGAAATTCTCTATCAGATTCTCACCGAGCTGGGTCCCCTCACCCCGGAGATGGCACTTCCCCTCTATGTGGCGGTGTCCACCGATACGGGCTGCTTCGTCTATTCCAATACCAGGGCCAACACCCACAGGGTGGCCGCAGCCCTGATGGAGGTGGGGATCGACTATCAAGGGGTGAACAAGCGCCACTTCCGCACCAAGAGCCTGAAGCGGCTCCAGGTGGAGTCCATGCTGCTGGCCCGAATGCGGCTCTATGAGGAGGGGACGGTGGCGGTGGCGGCTGTCACCCTGGAGATGGCGGAGAAGGTCCAGGCCCGTGAGGAGGACCTGGAGGACATCGCCTCCTTCCTGGGCCAGATCGAAGGGATCCGCCATTCGGTGACCATCCGTCAGCTTCAGGAGAAGGTGTGCAAGATCTCCCTTCGGACGGCAAACGATTTAAACGCCTCCGATGTGTGCGCCAAGCTGGGGGGCGGAGGACACGCCGCCGCCGCGGGCTGCACCGTGTCCATGGACCCCGTGGAGGCCGAGCGGGCCATCACCCGGGCCATCCGTCAGGTCAGGCAGGGAAGCTGACAGGGCCGTGATAAAAGGCCGGGAAGGAGATCCCTTATGGCAAACGGAATATTAATTATAGACAAGCCCTCCGGCTGGACCAGCATGGATGTGTGCGCCAAGCTGAGAGGGAAGTTCCGCGAAAAGCGGATCGGTCATGGGGGTACCCTGGACCCCATGGCCACCGGCGTCCTTCCCATCTTTCTGGGGCGGGCCACCCGTGGGGTGGAATACATCGCAGAGGGGGATAAGGAGTATGTGGCCGGACTGAAGCTGGGAAGGGTGACCAACACCCAGGACATCACCGGACAGGTGGTGGAGGAGAGGCCGGTGACCGTATCCCCGGAGGCGGTGCAGGCGCTCCTCCCCCAATTTACCGGACCCATCCGACAGATTCCCCCTATGTACTCCGCCATCAAACGGGAGGGGAAAAAGCTCTATGAGCTGGCCCGGAAGGGGGTTGAGGTGGAGCGAAGCCCCCGTCCCGTGACCATCTACGCCCTGACCCTGGAGGGGGAGAGAGGGCCGGGGGAATACACTCTCCGGGTCAAATGCTCCAAGGGGACCTATATCCGCACCCTCTGCCATGATATCGGGCAGGCCCTGGGCTGCGGAGGCTGTATGAGCGCCCTCCGCCGTACCGAGGCGGCGGGCTTTACCCTGGAGGACAGCCTTCCCCTGGACCGGGTGCTGGACAGTGAGGAGCCGGAGGACCTGCTCCGTCCGGTGGACAGCTGCTTTTCCCGGCATCCGGCCCTGGTCATCCAAGGCCGCGAGGCTTTCCGTGCAAAAAACGGGAACCCCTTCCGGGCGGAGGTCCCGGACGGCCTCTACCGGGTCTATGGGGAGGAGGGGGAGTTCCTTCTGCTGGGGTCCGCCAAGGGGGGAACGATGACCACCATAAAGAGTTTTTTTGAGGTCTAAAGAATGAATGAGATAAAAAGAGTGATAGCCCTTGGCTTTTTCGACGGGGTCCATGTGGGCCATGGGGCGCTGCTGGGCCGTGTGGCCCAGGCGGCCCGGGAGCTGGATGCCATTCCCACGGCGGTGACCTTCGATACCCACCCGGACCAGCTGGTGATGGGGACCCAGGTCCCCCTCATCAACTCCCCCGCCGACCGTGCGGAGCTGATGCGCCGTCAATATGGGATCCGAGATGTTATTGTGGCCCACTTCAATGAGCGGATGATGAAGATGCCCTGGGAGGACTTTATCACCGACTATCTGGTGAAGGAGAATGGGGCCGTCCATCTGGTGGCGGGCCATGATTTCCACTTCGGCTATATGGGCCGGGGGAACCCGGAGCGGCTCACGATGAAATGTGAGGCTTTGGGAATCGGCTGTGACATCATCCCCAAGGTGGAAAAGGACGGGATCACCATCTCCTCCACCTATATCCGTACCCTCATCCGTCAGGGGGAGATGGAGCGGGCCAGAGACTTCCTGGGCCACCCCCACCTGCTCATTGATACCGTGGGCCACGGAAAAAAACTTGGCTCCGCCCTGGGTTTCCCCACGGTGAATCTCCGGTTTCAGCCGGGAGTCATCGTCCCCGCCTACGGGGTCTACGCTACCATCGTGACCCTGGAGGACGGGCGGCGATTCCCCGCCGTGACCAATGTGGGGGTCCGTCCCACCGTGGACCGCCAGGGGTCCGTCACCGTGGAGGGGTACCTGCTGAATTTTTCCGAGGACCTCTACGGACAGACGATCTGCATGGAATTTTATAAATTCCTTCGGGGGGAGGAGAAATTTTCCTCCCTGGAAGCCCTTCGGGATGCGGTTCTCCACAATGCACAACAAACCATGGATTATTTTAGGCAGAATAGATAGTCTTCCCCGTGTTGGGCGGTTTGTTCTTGTATTTATTCCTGATATCTCATATAATAGAGAGAAGCAACTAATTCAATGGGGGGAAGCGGTTTTGCAAAACAGGTACCGCCACATTCTTTACGCAACCATTCTCTTTTCCTTCGGGCTGATGGCCCTGGGCATCATTCTGGGGGAACCGGATACCATTTTACCCGGGCTGCGCCGCATCGTCTCCATGCAGGACCTGTTGATTACGGACTATATCCGCATTGGCGGGATCGGGGCCGCTTTCGTCAATGCCGGTTTGGTCACCCTCACCTCCATCCTTATCATTCGTTTTTCAGGGGATGCCTATAATGGCTTTACCATTGTGGAAATGAGCCTCATGGCGGGCTTTGCCCTCTTTGGCAAGAATGTCCTCAACATCTGGCCCATTATCTTTGGCACCTGGCTCTACGCGAAGTATCAGAGGGAACCCTTTTCCAAATATTCCTCGGTTTCCCTCCTGGCTACCTCTCTGGCCCCTTTGGTGAGCTATATGGCCCTGGGAAGCACCCACGCCAGCATCCCTCTCGGAATCGCCACCGGGATTTTGGTGGGGTTCATCCTCCCCTCCCTCTCCGGCTATACATATAAGGTCCAGAACGGGATGAATCTCTACAATATGGGCTTTGCCTGCGGCCTTTTCGCCATGATGATTGTCCCCATCCTCATCGCCTTCGGAGATCGGCCGGACTCTGCGCTCTACTGGTCCACCGGGTACAACAACCGATTGTGTGTGGCGGTCAGCATCCTGTGTGTTGCCTTTATTGTGGCGGGCCTCTTTGCCACAAAGGCACCTGTCTGGGCGGTCTGGGCGGGCTATCGTCGGCTGATTTCCACCACGGGCCGTGCGCCCAGTGACTATCTTCGTATGTTTGGTCCCGGCCCCGTCCTCATCAATATGGGGATTAACGGCATCATCGGGATGTTTTATGTTCTCCTGGTCAACGGGGATCTGAATGGGCCCACTTTGGGGGGGATTTTCACCATCATCGGCTTCTCCGCCTTTGGAAAGCATGTACTCAACATCGTCCCTGTGATGATCGGTGTTGCCCTGGGCGCTTTTGGGATGCATTACACCCCGGACCATCCTTCCCTCCAAATCGCGGGGCTGTTCGGCACCACCCTGGCCCCCATCGCCGGGCACTTTGGCTGGCCCTATGGTATTTTGGCCGGCTTTATCCATTCCGCTCTGGTCTTGCAGACCGGAGGACCGGTGGCCGGACTCAACCTGTACAACAACGGGTTTTCCGGCGGTATCATCGCCATCGTTTTCTATCCTACCATTACCGCCATTGCGAGGCATCGCCGTCCCACCCTGCGGAACGAGGACTATTACGACCTCTTCGAGGAGCATGAGCCAATTGATGTTTCCCAGTGGAGAACGCACCGAAGGGACAGCGGGAAGGGACTTCTGGAGCTTGGGGAGGATGATCCGAAAATGGGAGATCCCAAGCAATAGGAAGAGAACAAAAGTCAGTCAAGCTGGAAATGCGGTCCGGGAGGACCGATGGGGCTTTCCGTCCGCAGATTGCGGGTGGGAAGTCCTTTTTGCGTTATGGGATACCAATCTCGTTTCTTTCTGTCGGACGAATGGCCGGGTCAACGGAGATTCCCGGAAACCGTGCGGGGGCAGTACCCGTCTCAAATGGAACCGAAGGCCCAACAGCCCTTGGGATTCAAAGGGTGTGGGTGAACGAAGCGCAGACTTTCCCGTTTTTTGAAACCGGGAGAGTCTCGGCATTTTCAGGCTGTTGGAACAGCCACGGACTTTTTCGACAGGCGGAGACAGCTCCGCTCCGAGTCGGTGGATTGGAAGTGCTGTTCATACCGGATATGCTGGGAAGGGATAGGAACGGCCGTACCGCGGGAGAGAAACGGGACGGGGGGAGGATCCCCCCGCGGAAAAGCAGACCCGTCAAACAGCAAAAAATGACGCAGGAGGGGTTTTTTGAACCATAGATATCTTGCTATGGAGGATAGGGGAATTGAGGCGCAGAAACGCTCTAAACGAGCGCTGGAGCCTTTTTGAGAAATAGAAAAGAAAAGCGGTTTAACCAGAGGACAAAAAAGAGAAGACCGTCTCCCGGTTCACAGGCCGGGGAAGGTCTTCTTTTCGGATATCGGGAGGCTTCCGCTCCAAGAGGATCGGGGGAGTTGGGAACGGGAGATATGTGGTCCACACATCAAAAAAGAGGGAAGAGGCCTCCTTCTCTTCTCTCGGACGATGAAAAAGCGGTGAGTCGGCAGAGCCGGGACCGGCTTTGGGATGGGGAGAAAGGGCATCCTGCCCGAGATCGAATGGCTCCGGGACCTGAGAACGGTGGGGAACCGGACCCAGGCGGTTATCGAAAAAGTCCAAAAGGGGATCATCATGAGGGAGCCATACATCCCGTGGGTCAAAGCCAACGAGTCCCCGGAGGAGCGACCTCCGTGAGACCGGGCAGAATGCCGTTTCTCGGTCCCGCCAATCGATGGGAGGCGATAAGGCGGGGCCGATGGGACCGCCGGGACCTTCGGGGGGGACCCGAAGGATCCAGTGGAAAGGAGAGTGATCTTCCCGCCCACAAAATGCAGACGAAGGAAAGAGGACTCTCGCAAGGTGAAAACAGCGTATCCTCCATGGAAGTGTGGAGGAGAACAGACTTGGGAGACTGGGGAGAGGAATCGGATCCGATCCCACCACCGCCTATGTAGGCCGTTTCCCAGAGGTCTGCAAACGGGGAGTTCCCCATCGGCACTGCATCACCTTTGTCACATGATACGATAGGATCGAAAAAGAGTCAAGTGTTAAATTGTGAATTTTTTTTGAAATCTATAAAATTTGTGAATCCAAAGCATCCGAAAAATAGGTGTTATCCCGGGGGAAAACCGAATTTTTACACGATGTTGTTTGTCTGTTTTTTAACTATTTCCCCGGTATTTCCAGGAAATAAACCTGCGTTTTCATGTAAAGCGGAAACTTTTCCCATTCGTTGACAAAATAAGTCGATTGTTGTGGAAAAAGCTGATAAAAACAGGCTGCAAATCCCTAAAAAATTTAAATCTTTTTTTGGGGGGAACGGGCGTTCCGGGCCGGTTCCGTACCCCGGTCCGACATCTTCTTCTGTCCGTGAGAAACCGTTTTACCTCTGGGATGAGACCCGGAAAAGGAGGTCGGTTTTACCGTTTTTCGGAGATTGGGTCCATTTTTTCTCCCTTTAAGAAGGGGAGATCCCCTTGACAGCGGATAGATTTCTGACTATGATGAAGGCATCCAAATAGAGAGGAGCAAAGCTATGCGATATGAAATGATGGGCGGGGCCTTTCCCGTGGTGGAGTGCCAGCTGAACAGCGGGGAGAAGATGATTACGGAGAGCGGGTCCATGGTCTGGATGAGTCCCAACATCCAGATGGAGACCACCGGAGGCGGCTTGGGAAAGATGTTCTCCCGTGCTTTTTCCGGGGAGAATCTGTTCCAAAATATCTATACCGCCAAGGGGGATGGGACCATCGCCTTCGGGTCCAGTTTCCCCGGAAAGATCGTTCCCCTGGAAATCGGTCCGGGTCGAGAGATGATTTTGCAGAAAAAGGCGTTTCTGGCCTGTCAGTCCGGGGTGGAGCTGACCATCCATTTGAACAAGCGTCTGGGGGCCGGCTTCTTCGGGGGCGAGGGCTTTATCATGCAGCGGCTCTCCGGACAGGGCACCGCCTTTGTGGAGATTGACGGGGAGCTGGTAGAGCGGGTGCTGGCTCCGGGGGAGAAGCTGGTGGTGGACACCGGCAATGTGGCGGGCTTTGAGCCAACGATCTCCATCGATATCCAGCAGGTCCCCGGACTGAAGAATATGTTCTTCGGGGGGGAGGGTGTTTTCAACACTCTGCTCACCGGACCTGGGAAGGTGTGGCTCCAGACCATGCCTGTGATCAATGTGGCCATGGCCATCCGGCCCTTTATTCCCACGGGCAACGGCTAAGAATATTTAGAAATATTCTGTCTGAAAAATACAAAGAGGAATTGGGAGAGGAGGGACAGCGATGAGAAAAGAGATTTTTTTGGGAGGGTGCCTGCTGATGCTTCTGACCGCCTGCCAGAAGGTGGAGGGGCCGGCTCAGGTGACCCAGGCCTTCTTCACAGCCTTTGAGGAGGCTGACTATGAGACCATGAAGACCTACTGCACCAAGGACTGTGTGGAGACCTATTTCCATGCGGGGGATGTGGATGGGATGGTCTGGGCCAGGCTGGTGGAGCTGGGGGAGGAGGAGCTTTGGGACGACACCCTGGTGGGCCTTCCCGTCACGGTAGAGATGGAGACCACCATGACCTCGGTGCTGTATCCCGAGACCGAGACTTCCTTTTATGTGGAGCTGCTTCGGGAGGAGGGGGGCTGGAAGATCCAGGCCTTCCCCACGGGCAGATAAGAAAAAGCCCGTCTTACCATTGTGTAAGACGGGCTTTTTTCAACAGAGGGTGTCCGGCAGCGGAAAAGGGGAATCACTGCCTTGTGGGGCTGGATGGGTTTTATTCGGGGAGGGCTCAGCCCTCCTCGTTCAGCAGCTTGGCCTCTGCCACGGCCTTTTCCTGAACGGCGGGAGGTGCGTCCTCATAGCGGACAAAGCGGAAGGTGAAGGAGCCTCTGGACTGGGTGATGGAGCGGAGATCAATGGCGTAAGAGGACATCTCCGCCATGGGAACCTCGGCCTCTACCACCTGATTGCCGTCATTGTCCGGGTTCATGCCCATCACACGGCCGCGGCGCTTGTTAAGGTCCCCGATGACATCGCCCATGTAACTGTCGGGAATGGTGACCTGCAAGGCGCCGATGGGCTCCAGCAGGGTGGGGCTGGCCTCCGGGAGACCGGCCTTGTAGGCCAGCTGGGCCGCAGTCTTGAAAGCCATTTCGGAGGAGTCCACGGGATGGTAGGAGCCATCCACCAGGGTGGCTTTCAGGAAGACCATGGGATATCCTGCCAAAACCCCATGCTGGCAGGCCTCCCGAAGACCCTTTTCCACGGCGGGGAAGTAGTTCTTGGGCACGGAGCCGCCAAAGACATTTTCGCAGAACTCCAGCTCCTCCTTCTCACCGGGCTCGAATTCGATCCACACATCGCCGAACTGGCCATGGCCGCCGGACTGCTTCTTGTGACGGCCCTGGACCTTCACTTTTTTGCGGATCTTCTCCCGATAGGGGACCCTGGGGGTGTCCAGCTCGGTCTCCACGCCGAAGCGGCTTTTCAAACGGGAAACAATCACATCAATCTGCATATCTCCGGTGCCGGTCAGGACCATCTGATGGGTCTCCGCCCGATTTTCCACGGTGAAGGTGAGGTCCTCCTCGCCCAGACGGGTAAGCCCGGCGGCGATCTTATCCTCCTGCCCCTTGGTCTTGGGGGAGATGGCCTTGGAGAAGTTGGGTTCGGGCAGCTCAATGGGAGAGAGCTTTACCACCTTGCGGGTGTCACAGAGGGTGTCTCCCGTCTTGACCTTCTCCATCTTGCCGATGGCGCCGATGTCGCCGCAGCCAAGCTCCTTGACCTCCTCCGCCTTCTTGCCCCGCATGATATAGAGTCGGCCCAGCTTTTCCGTGGTGCCGGTGTTGGCATCCACCATGATGGTGTCGGGGGTGAGAGAGCCGGACATGACCTTGACAAAGGAGTATTTGCCATACTGGTCAGAGACCGTCTTCCAGACGAAGGCACAGGGGAGGGCGGAGGGGGCCAGAACGAACTCCTCGATCTCGCCGCTGTCACTCTCATCCATCTCAGGCAGGCCCTCCAGAGGGTTGGGGAGAAGCTCAATGATGGTGTCCAGGAGCATCTGGGTACCCAGGCCGGTGGCGGCGGAGCCGCAGACCACCGGGAACAGGGAGAGGTCCTTGACACCCGCCTTCAGGCCCTGAATCATCTCCGCGTAGGAGAAGTCCTCCCCCTCAAAGAACTTGTTCATAAAGTCCTCGCTGGTCTCGGCTACGGACTCCTTCAGGGCGTCATACAGCTCCGCGACCACATCCAGCTTATTTTCGGGGATAACGGTTTCCACCCGCTTGCCTCCGTGGATCTCGTAAGTACGCTTGTTCAGCACATCGATGATGCCGGTCACCCGTTTATCCTCATCCCAGATGGGGGCCACCAGAGGGGCGATGTTTTTGCCGAAACGCTCCCGCAGGGAGGCGAAGGCGGCGTTGTAGTCGGCGTTGTCCTCATCGGTCTTGGAGATATAGAGGATACGGGGGAGCTTATGATCCTGGCAGTATTTCCAAGCCTTTTCAGCCCCCACGCTCAGGCCGCCCTTGGCGGAGCAGACAATGATGGCGGCGTCGGCCACCCGGAGGGCTTCCCGGACCTCGCCTGTAAAGTCAAAATAGCCCGGCGTGTCCAGAATATTGATCTTGCAGCCTTTATATTCCACTGGGGCAACAGCGGTGGAGATGGAAAACTGGCGGCGGATCTCTTCCGGGTCGTAGTCACAAACGGTGGAACCGTCAGCAATCTTTCCCAGACGCACGGTGGCGCCAGTAAAGTACAGCATGGATTCGGCCAGGGAAGTTTTTCCGTTTCCGCCGTGGCCGAGCAGACAGATGTTTCGGATGTTTTGTGCCGAATAGCTCATAGTCGTTTTCTCTCCTTTTTGTGGCTTGGAAGAAAAATCACCATTGGGTGGTGTCTGTATTCATTATACAAAAG
>JAHHSE010000003.1 GCA_020025395.1 Oscillospiraceae bacterium | reverse complement strand
CTCTCAGACCGATATGTATTTTCCACGAGGTACACGCCCCCGTGGAAAATCATTTTTATTTCATTTACCGCTGCGGCGGCAAACTCTGCGAGGCTTTTTTGACAAGCTGAGAACCTGAGGCAAAAGCCTCAGGTTCTTCACTTTGCCCAAAACCCTCCCAAAGAAAGCGGTCATCAGGGAGGGGGCGGGGCAAAGCCCGCCTTTTGTGCCCCGCTTGCCCCCATGGGGATCATTTATGAGCGGAGGTCCTCAGCCAGAAGATCGGCCAGGGCTTTAAGCTCTTTCTCCTGACCGGAGGCCAGGGAGGATTTCAGTGTGATGGTGGGGCGGAGAATCCGAATGTTTTTCATCTGCTCCAAAAGCTCGGTCATCACCTTTCCGCTGTTGGGACCCCAGGACCCATTCTGAATCAGGGCCACGGTGCGATTTTGGAAGCTGTGGGCCAGAAGATCGTGGAAGAGGTTCTCCATGGTCACAAAGATCCCATTGTTGTAGGTGGGGGAGGAGAAGACCACATGGCTGTATTTAAAGCACTCAGACAGCACATAGGAAGGATGGGTGATGGAGACATCATACATGGAAACGGGAATCCCCTTTTCCGCCAGACGGCAGGCCAGAATGTTGGCGGCTGTCTCCGTGTTGCCGTAAACCGAGGCAAAGGGGATCAGAACGCCCCGAACCTCCGGCTCATAGCCGGCCCAGGTCCGATATCGGCTGACAAGCACATCAAGGTCCTTCCGCCACACAAGACCGTGGAGCGGACAGAGCAGGCGAACCTCCAGGCTGTCCATTTTTTTCAAAAGATTGGTGACATGAACCCCGTATTTGCTGACAATATTGGTATAGTACCGTCTGCATTCATCCATCCAGTCCCGCTCAAAGTCCACCTCGTCGGAAAAAAGCACCCCGTTCAGAGCGCCAAAGGAGCCAAAGGCATCCGCGGAGAAAAGGACCTGGTCGGTGGAATCGTAGCTCACAATGACCTCCGGCCAGTGGATCATGGTGGCGGAGTAAAAGGTAAACTGATGGCGTCCGGTGGAGAGGGTGTCCTGATCCTTCACCACCAGACTCTTTTCGGGTGCCTTTCCATGAAACTGCGCCAGCATATCCAGCGCCCGCTGGCTGCAAACCACCGTGGCCTCCGGATGGCGAAGAAGAAGATCCTGCAAAATGGCCGCGTGATCCGGCTCCACATGATGGACAAAGACATAGTCCAGTGCCCGCTCCTGAAGCCCGTACTCCAGGTTTTCAAAAAACTGACCCTGGGCTTTGCGGTCTACCGTGTCAAAGAGAACGGTCTTCTCGTCCAGCAGTAAGTAGGAGTTAAAGGACATACCGTTGGGAACAGGATGGGCGCTTTCAAAGAGAGAGGATTGACGGTCATTTCCGCCAATCCACAGCAGGTCGTCGGTCACGGAGCGAACACAGTACATAGGTAGCAGACCCTTTCTTCGTAGATTTTGTAACAATATCATACTACAAATAATACCTACAATTCTAGTAGGAATTATAATTGTTCACAAAAAATTCATAATTTGACCGGAGTAAAGCCGCACCCCCCACGGGGGGTGCGGCACAGCTTGTCAAAAAAGCCTCGCAGAGTTTGCCGCCGCAGCGGTAAATAAAATAGAAAAGATTTTCCACGGGGGCGTGTACCTCGTGGAAAATACATATCGGTCTGAGCGTGCATCATTTGTCCGCATTAGGCGGACAAATGATGCACGGGTCAGACCGCAGCCCTTTGTCGAAAACCTCCGAAGGAGTTTTTCGACAGACTCAGCCGCACCCCCCACGGGGGGTGCGGCAAACGCACTCACTTTTCCATTTGCGTACAGGCGATGGAGAGTTCATCCAGCTGTGCTTGATCCACAAAGCCGGGGGCACCCATCATCAGATCCTGGGCGTTTTTGTTCATGGGGAAGGGAATGATCTCCCGGATGGAATCCTCTCCCGCCAAAAGCATCACCATACGGTCCACACCGGGCGCGATTCCCGCATGGGGAGGAGCGCCATAGGTAAAAGCGTGATACATGGCGGGGAACTTGGCCTTTACATCCTCTTCCCCCAGACGGACCAGCTGGAAGGCCTCAATCATAATCTCGGGATCGTGGTTTCGCACGGCCCCGGAGGATAGCTCCACCCCGTTGCAAACCAGGTCATACTGGAAGGCGGTGATGGTGAGGGGGTCAGTCTCCCCCGCTGCGGCCTTTTTCAGGATCTCCAGACCGCCGTTGGGCATGGAGAAGGGGTTGTGGCAGAATTCCAGCTCCCCGGATTCCTCTCCCATCTCGTACATGGGGAAGTCCACGATCCAGCAGAAGGCATACTGCTCCTTATGAAAGTGGTCGGGGCAGAGGGGGGCAAGCTGCTTGATGAGGACACCGGCGGTTTTCTGGGCGGTCAGCCTCTTTCCGGCGGTGAGGCCTACAAAGGTATTGGGTTCCAGACCCAGAGTTTCAATCACCGCAGCCTTCTTCTCCTGAAGGAATTTGGAAATGCCGCCCACCAGCTCGCCCGCCTCATCCAGACGGAACCAATAAACCTTGTTCCCGGTCTGGACCTCCACATCGGAACAGAGCTTGTCAATCTGCTTCCGGGTGGCGGAGAAGCCGGGGACCTTTACGGCCTGAATCGAGGCTTCGGAAAAAGGCTCAAAGCCACAGTCCCGGAGGAGGGCGGTTCCGTCCTGAAGGGTGAGGTCAATGCGCAGGTCGGGCTTGTCCGAGCCATAACGGTCCATGGCCTCTTGATAGGAGATCCGGCGGAAGGGGGCGGAAGAGGCGGTGTGATAGGTGCCGTACCTGGCGAAGATGGGGGGCAGGACATCCTCCAAAACGGTGAAGACATCCTCCTGGTCCGCAAAGGCCATCTCCATGTCCAGCTGATAGAACTCACCGGGAGACCGATCCCCACGGGCATCCTCATCCCGGAAGCAGGGGGCGATCTGAAAGTATTTATCAAAGCCGGAGGCCATGAGAAGCTGCTTAAACTGCTGGGGAGCCTGGGGGAGCGCGTAGAACTTTCCGGGATGCTTCCTGCTGGGCACCAGATAGTCTCTGGCCCCTTCCGGAGAGGAGGCGGTGAGGATGGGGGTGGTGATTTCCATAAAGCCGTGGTCGATCATGGAGGCCCGGAGGGCGGCCACCACATTGGACCGGAGGATAATGTTGTTCTTTACCTCCGGATTGCGCAGATCCAGATAGCGGTACTTGAGGCGCTGGCTCTCATCCGCCTCCCGGCTCCGATTGATTTGGAAGGGAAGCTCGTTGTGCCGGCAGCGGCCCAGAAGCTGAATTCGGGTGGGGACAAGCTCAATGTCTCCCGTGGCCTGCTTTGGATTTTTTGAGGCACGCTCCCGTACGGTCCCGGTGACCTGGAGGGTGGATTCCTTGTTCAGCCCACGGACGGCAGCCGCCATCTCCTCCGTTTCGATGACCACCTGTGTGGTGCCGTAGAAATCCCGAAGGACCAGAAAGGCCAAATTGGCACTGACCTCCCGGAGATTCTCCAGAAAGCCGGACAGGGTGACGGTCTGCCCCACCTGTTCCATGCGGAGCTGCCCACAGGTGTGGGTGCGATAGAAGGTTTTTTGGTTTTCCATGGAAAAATCAACTCCAAATTGTAATAATTATAATAGAGATTACAAAAGGGTATCAATGATAAAGCTCCCAAATCAATTTTGGGTCAATTTGGTCATACAGGGGGGTGGTTTGTACCCGGGCGGCATTCACCCAGAGGGCCATTTGCTGGTTTAGCTTTTCCTCCAGAAGAAGCTGGGAGACCTCCTCCTTCGCATGGGGGAGGGTGAGGTCAATTTGATGCTCTGCCCCATACCGGGAGATCTCCTTCTCCGTGGGGGGACCGAACAGGGTGAGGGCCAGATCCTCCGGGGAACAGCCCAGCTGGGCGGACTGGGTCTCTGCCACTTTTTCTGCCGTCAGGGAATCTCTTGCTCCGGCTTTAAAGGTGGTGCGCCAATCCTCCATGCCGGAGGGGTCCTCCCAGTCAAAAACCAGGCCATAGCTGGCATAAACCTGATGGAGATCCTCCATCAGATTCAGAAGGAGAGGCTCAAACTGACTGTATGGGACAGGGGTCCCATTGATGGTAAAGACCACCCCCTGGGGCGGATAGGGGGAGGCGGGAACCTGCCCGGCAGGTGTGAAGCTCCTGCGGAGGGAGGGATCAATCACACGGGCCACCATGGCGGCGCATTCCCCGCGGGAGAGAGGTCCTTCCCCATAAAAAGTTCCATAGGCATCGATTCCGGTCAGAATGCCCCCATTGTAAAATCGAAGGATGGCGGGGTCCCTGGTATCGGGCAGGACGGTGATGTTGTTGATGGGGGGGAGGGCGCTGTCCGGCAGTACCCCGGAGAGCAGGGAAAAGAAACCCTGACGGGTGGAGTAGGCCTTCGGGGAGGGGAGTGCCAGTCCGGACAGGCTTAAATAGTCCGCATAGGGCTGGTACCAGGTCTGTCCGGGGACAGAGGGGATGGTGTCTCCCATCAGGGCGGCCCGAATCCGGGCGGCAATGGCGATGGTCTCTCCGTTGGTCAGGGTGACATCGGGGGCAAAGCCACTGCCCACTCCCTCCATCAGTCCTGTTTCCACACAGGTTTTCACATAGGGGGCGGACCAGTGCCCCGCCACATCGGGAAATCCGGGATCACTCTGAATGACGGGAAAGAGAGGGGCCAGGGCGGCGGAGACAGCGGGGCAGGAGATGGTTAAGGCCAGGGTCAGAACGACGATTCGGCGGATGATCTGTTTCAAAATGGGTTCCTCCATTTGATGGAAAGTGTCCCTCAAATCGGTTTAGAGGTCCAGGATAGGGGGGAGGGTCTCCCGTTCCGCCAGACGGCGGTGGAGATAGGCCACAGCCTCCTCGACGGGGAGGGTGATCTGCTTATACCGTCCCTGTTCGTTCAGAGCGGCAAGGGCCTCCTCCGTGAGATCCTGGCCCATGGTGAGGTCTTTCACCGTGGCCGTATGGGACCGGACCTCATCCTCTCCCAAAAAGACGGCAAAGGGAAGGGAGAGCTTGTCCGCATAGGCCAGCTTCTGCTTAAATTTCTTCTGCTCACAGTGGAGCTGGGTCCGAATCCCGGCCTGCCGGAGGGCGGTGGAGAGGGAGATGGCGGCGGTGAGATCCTCGGTCATGGGAAGAATGAGAACATCCGCGGGAGCCGTCCCTATGCCGCTGTTGAGCATCTTTTGATCTTGGAGGACAAAGAAAAGGCGGGTGAGTCCGATGGAAATTCCAACGCCGGGGAGTTGTTTTTCTGTGTAATACTCCGCTAAGTTATCATAACGCCCCCCGGAACAAATAGAGCCTACTTCCGGATGGTCCAGCATTACGGTTTCATAGACAGTGCCGGTATAGTAATCCAGCCCGCGGGCGATGGTCAGATCCACCATGAAGTGGTCGGCGGGGACCCCGAAGGCGGAGAGATAACGGGTTACGGTGGATAGCTCCTCAATTCCCTGGTCCAACAGAGAGTTTTCTCCCTTTCTCTCTTCCAGAGCTGTCACAGGGTCTGAGGTGGAGAGGAGGTCCATCAGCTGGCCGGACACGGAGGGGGAGAGTGAGCATTCCTCCTCCAGAATGGCCCTGACCTTTTCCGCTCCAATTTTTTCCAATTTATCTATGGTCCGCATGATTTCCCCGGCCTTTTCCTCCAGGCCGTAAAGCGCAAAGAGACCGTTGAGAATCTTCCGGTTGTTGATGCGGATCTGAAAGCGGTTGAGTCCCAGAGCGGTGAAGGTCTGATAGATGATGGCGGGGATTTCGGCCTCGTTGATAATGTCCAGCTTTCCGTCCCCGATTACATCGATGTCGGCCTGATAGAATTCCCGGAACCGTCCTCTCTGGGCCCGCTCCCCCCGATAGACCTTGCCGATCTGAAAGCGGCGGAAGGGGAAGGAGAGGTCGCTATAGTGAATGGAGACATATTTGGCCAGGGGAACCGTGAGATCAAATCGGAGAGAGAGGTCGGAATCTCCCTTGGTAAAGCGGTAGATCTGCTTCTCGGTCTCTCCCCCTCCCTTGGCGAGAAGGACTTCGCTGGCCTCGATGGCGGGGGTATCCAGAGGGGTAAAGCCATAGAGGGAGTAACTTTCCCGCAAAAGGGCCACCATGCGGTCAAAGAGGACCTGCTCCTGAGGAAGAAGCTCCATGAATCCGGAGAGGGTGCGGGGTTTGATTCGCTCCATAACAGTTCGTTCCTTTCAGTGAAATACCCCCGCCCTGACGCCCTGCCTACAGGAGCGGGGGGAGCGGAGGCATTGAAATCATTTATACGGTAAAGGGCTGGGTCTTGGGGCTGACAATGTTCCGCCAGTCCAGATCCCCACGGTTAAGCCCCAGAATCAGCAGTTCAGCGGTGGCTACATTGGTAGCGAAGGGGATGCTGTATTGGTCACAGAGCTTTCGGATATAGATGAGATCGGCATCCAGCTCATCCGATTGGGGATCGCTGAAAAAAAGAACCATGTCAATCTCATTATAGGCAATGCGGGCGCCGATCTGTTGGGCGCCCCCATGGGCATGGGAGAGAAAAAGATGAACGGGGAGGCCCGTGGCCTCGCTCACCATCTTGCCGGTTGTATTGGTGGCACAGACCGTGTGCTTGGAAAAGATTCCGCAGTAGGCAATACAAAATTGCACCATCAATTCTTTTTTTCGATCGTGACTCATTAGTGCGATGTTCATTTCCAAACACACTCCTTTTTCAGTATGATCCTAGGGATCGAATTCTCATCATGGGAACCATCTTCCCGGTAATCCGCTTTGCGATATTCAAATAGGCGATGGCGGAGAGTTTGCGGGAATAGAGGAGGAGAGGCTGACCCAGGGCGGCCGCCAGAGGAATGGCCTGGTCCTCGGGGATGACGCCCAGAAGAGGGAGTCCGGCGGTGTCCATGGCGTCATCAATGGTGGTGTGGAGTTTTTTCAGCAGCTTTGGCTGAATCCGATTCATCACCAGATGAATCCCCCCTGGGATCATGGGACGCAGTTCGGTCACCGTGCGCTGGGCATCCCGAAGGGCAGAGGGGTCAGAGGTGGAGACTACCACGGCCCGGTCCGCCCCGCAGACAGCCAGACGAAAGCCGCTGCCCAATCCCGCGGGGGAGTCCATCAGAATGTAGTCAAAGGTCTCTTTCGCTTCCCCAATCAGGGCCTGAATGGCCTCCTCCGAAATGGGATGGGAGGTGAGAGGGGCGGTGAGCAGGTAGAGGCCCTGAATCACCGGATGCTCCACCGCAGCCTTGGACAAACGGCACCGTCCCGCCACCACATCGGTAAAATCCATGAGAACCCGGTCGCTCATGCCCAGGGAAAGGTCCAGATTTCTCAAGCCGATGTCCAGATCAATACAGAGGACCTTATGACCCAGAGCGGCCAGACAGGAGGCAATGCCCCCGGTGACGGAGGTCTTTCCGGTGCCCCCTTTTCCGCTGGTCACAACGATTGCGGTTGACATATTTGACCTCCTGTCTCATTTTATCATCTTATCATACAGGGGCAGGAATTTCAATGGGTTTCCCCATGAAAGCCCTGGAAGGATTTCTCCATAAAAGCCCTGGAAGGATGAGGATGATTCAGTTCAGAGGGGCCTTTTGGATTTTGGCCCAGCGCCGGGGGTAGCCCTTTGGGGTGGGGGTGGTTTTCTCAATCTGAATCACTCGATGGATGACATCGGTGTGGGGAACGGGATACTCCCGCAAGGCCGCCACCCTTCCGCCCAGGAGGGAGATTCCATGGGCGGCCTGGGACAGCTCCTCATCGCTGCCCACACTCTTCATGGCCAGAAATGTGCCTCCCACCTTCACATAGGGCAGGCACATTTCGCTTAGTACATTCATAGAGGCCACCGCCCTGGCAGAGGCAAAGTCATAGCCCTCCCGATAGGGCGCTTTTAGGGAAAACTCCTCTGCCCGGCCATGGAGCCGGGTGACAGGGGAGAGGTCCAGAATTTCACAGACCCTCCCCAGCCAGTCCAGCCGCTTTTGCAGGCCGTCCAACAGGGTAAGCTCCAGGGTTGGCTCCAGAATTTTCAGTACGAGGCCGGGAAAGCCCGCCCCGGTTCCCACATCAATCAGCGTTTTCCCTTTCAGGGAAACCAGAGAGAGGAGGGCGGCGGAATCCAACAGATGGAGGCTGGCCACCTGCTGAGGATCGGTGATGGCGGTGAGGTTCATCACCTGATTCTGCTCCAGCAGCAGGGCGGCGTATCGTTCCAGCTTTTCCACCGCCACAGGGTCGGGGGAGAGGCCCAGCTGGAGAAGGCCGGTATTGAGCTGTTCTTTCATACTTAAAACCAAAAGATTTTCCCGGTGGCGATGGAATAGGCATAGGCAATGGTAAGAGCCACCATAGCCAATGCCCCAATCAGCGCCAAAACACGGACATAGACGGGTGTTTTGGGGGAGGGCTTTTCCTCCCCGTCAGGGGGGATCTGGGGGGAATTTAAGTTGTTGTCGTCCACGGTTGAGGTACTCCTGTTTCTTAATGATATCAGGACCTGCTTTTGGGCAGCAGGATTTCCTTGCCCCCCATATAGGGCTGGAGGACCTTGGGAATCTTGACCGAGCCGTCCGGCTGAAGGTTATTTTCCAGCAGGGCAATGAGCATCCGGGGGGGAGCCACACAGGTATTGTTCAGGGTGTGGGCCAGCTGGGTGCGTCCGCTGTCGTCCTTGTACCGAATCTTCAGGCGGCGGGCCTGCGCGTCGCCCAGATTGGAGCAGGAGCACACCTCAAAATATTTTTGCTGACGGGGGGACCAGGCCTCAATATCGCAGGATTTAACCTTCAGATCCGCCAGGTCGCCGGAGCAGCACTCCAGCTGGCGGACGGGAATGTCAAAGCTGCGGAAAAGCTCCACAGAGTATTGCCACAGCTTTTCATACCACTCCATGGACTCCTCCGGACGGCAGACCACGATCATCTCCTGCTTCTCAAACTGGTGAATCCGATAGATTCCCCGCTCTTCAATTCCGTGGGCGCCCTTTTCCTTTCGGAAGCAGGGGGAGTAGGAGGTGAGGGTCTGGGGCAGCTTTTCCGTGGGGATGATCTGGTCAATGAATCGTCCGATCATGGAATGCTCCGAGGTGCCGATGAGGTAGAGATCCTCTCCCTCAATCTTATACATCATGCTGTCCATATCGGTCTGGCTCATGACGCCCTCCACCACACTGCCGTGGATCATAAAGGGGGGAATGCAGTAGGTGAAGCCCTTGTCAATCATAAAGTCCCGCCCATAGGCCAGCACTGCCTCGTGCAGACGGGCAATGTCCCCCAGAAGATAGTAGAACCCATTGCCGGACACCCGCCCGGCAGCGTCCATGTCAATTCCATCGAAGGACTCCATAATCTGGGTGTGGTAGGGAATTTCAAAGTCAGGGACCAGAGCCTCCCCAAAACGCTCCACCTCCACATTGGCCGAGTCGTCGGGGCCGATGGGGACGGAGTCATCAATGATCTGGGGAATTTGAAGCATGATCTTCCGAATCCTCTCCGCCAGTTCGGTCTCTTTCTTCTCCAACTCACCCAGACGCTGGGCCTGGGCGGTGACTTTGGCCTTCAGTGCCTCGGCCTCCTCCTGCTTGGAAGGGTCCTTTTTCCCCTGGCCCATGAGCACGCCCACCTGCTTGGAGAGGGTGTTCCGCTCCGCCCGCAGGGCCTGGGCCTCATTCATGACGGCCCGATTTTCTGCGTCCAGCAAAAGGACCTCATCGACCAGAGGAAGCTTGCCCTCCTGGAATTTCTTTTTTATATTTTCCTTGACCACATCGGGATTTTCCCGGAGAAATTTCATATCTAACATCTTTGTTCACCTCATTATTTGATCCATGGGACGTTTCACATGAAACTCAGGAAGGGGTTTCGTTTACCGCCTCATAGATTTCCGCGTATCGTTGGGAAGGGGAGAAGCGTTTGGTTCCCGTGGTATTTTCCGTAGGGAGAAGGTCGGAGAGTGTTTTGTCTCCCCCCGTCTGGGTGGGCTGGGCCTCCATTTCCTCAATCAGACTCCGGCAAAGGCTGTATCGGCCCTTCACATAGGCCTCGTCGATTTGCCAGAAATACTGCATGGCGGCAACCTGATCCTTGAGAGCGTCGGCCTCCTTGGTCAGGACGCTGTGCGTTTGATGGAGCTCCTCCAGAGAGGAAACCGCGGCCTTCAGCCGGGCGTTCTCCTCTATGAGATTCTGATTGGTCTCCACCAGATTCTGGGTGGAGTGGAGGGTGTTGAGGGATTGGGTCAGGCCGTCAATGGTCTCTTGATTGCTCCTTTGCTGCATCAGAAAGGTCATGAGAAGCAGGATAAAGGCAGCCACAAAAAGAATGGTGAGATAGGTGACCACCCGTCCCTTGTTGCTATCCCGGCTTTTTTGGGAACCGCCCTCCCCGGAGGAGGGATCGGAAGAGCCGGTATTGGGGGACTCACTCATGGTCAGGGCCTCCTTTCGTGGGAATGGAGGCTGTCTCCAAGGCGTCTAACAGGAGCATGAGATCCTTTTGATCGTAATACTCAAATTCCACCTTTCCCTTTTTCTTTCCCGGAGAAATGGCCACCTTGCGCCCAAAGCGGGCGGAAAGGGTCTTGGCGGCATCATTGAGATAGAGATCGGGCTGGGGCTTGGGCTTTGGAATCTCCTCTTCCCGGCCATTTTTGGCCAGCTGTTTGGCCAGGGACTCTGTCTGCCGCACCGAGAGACCTTCGGAAACAATTCGCTGGGCCAATTTTTTTTGCAGGTCCCCCTTGGGCAGCACCAGAAGGGCACGGGCATGGCCGGCAGAGAGCTTGCCCTCCTCCAGCATGAGCTGGACCGCGTCCGGAAGAGCCAAAAGGCGGAGGGTATTTGCAATGGCGGGACGGGACTTCCCCATCCGCTCCGCCACCCCTTCCTGGGTAAGACCGTATTCCTCCATCAGAGTTTTATAGCCCTTGGCCTCTTCCATGGGGTTTAAATCCTCCCGCTGGAGGTTTTCAATGAGGCCGATTTCCATTACCTTTCTGTCGTCCGCCTCAATAACAATGGCGGGGACCTCATCCAGCCCCGCCTGCTTGGCGGCCCGCCACCTCCGCTCCCCGGCGATGATCTGATAGTAGCCGGAGGACAGACGACGGACGGTCAGAGGCTGAATAATACCGTATTGGAGAATGGAATCCGCCAGATCACTGAGGGCGGATTCCTCAAATCGCTTTCTGGGTTGGTTGAGTCCAGGCTGTACCTGGGAGATGGGCAGGGTGATGGAACCCCCCTCCTGGGTCTGCAATGCGGCATCGCCCAGCAGAGCGCCCAGACCCTTTCCCAACCCCCGTTCTTTGGTTGACAAATTTGCTTCATCCTTTCCTAGCTCCCCTTGAGACGGGGGCCGTGTTTCACGGGAAACAATGTTAAACGGAATGATTTTGCTCCATCAGCTCCTGGGCCAGGGCCTTGTAGGCCTCTGTACCGCGGCTCCAGGGGTCATAGGACAACACCGGCTTTCCGTGGCTGGGGGCCTCGGAGAGCCGGACATTCCGGGGAATTACTGTGGCATAAACCTGACCGGGAAAGTGACGCTTCACCTCTTCCGCCACCTGAATGGAGAGATTGGTCCGACCGTCAAACATGGTCAAAATCACACCCTCCAGAGAGAGGGAGGGATTGAGGGAGCGCTTCACAATGCGTATGGTGGAAAGAAGATCGGACAGACCTTCCAGAGCGTAATACTCACACTGGACAGGCACCAGAATGCTGTTAGAGGCACAGAGGGCATTGAGGGTGAGAAGCTCCAGAGAGGGGGGGCAGTCAATGAAGATAAAATCATACTCCCTGGAGACGGTGGAAAGGGACTTCTTCAAAAGGTACTCCCGGTGATCCATCCCAATCATCTCCACCGTGGCCCCGGCCAGTGCTTTGTTGGCAGGGAGGACATCTCCGTATGGCGTCTTTACAATGGCCTTGGCGCAGGGGGCATTGGCAATGAGAACATCGTATACATTGGGGGTGACAGTGGTTTTATCCACGCCCAAACCGGAGGTGGCATTGGCCTGGGGGTCAAAGTCACAGAGGAGGACCCGTTTCCCCATTGCGGCCAAAGAGGCAACCAGATTGACGCAGGTGGTGCTTTTTCCCACGCCGCCCTTCTGGTTGACCACCGCAATTGTCTTCGCCATAAAGGCACCTGCCTTTCTACTCTATATTTTATACAGTAGAATCTATTATAATGCTACTGTACAGGGATTTCAACTAAAAATACAATTGTTTCACGAGAAACAAAAAAGAAATGGGTCTGATCGTTTCACATGAAACAATCAGACCCAAGGCGGGCACTTATTTGGGAATCTCGATGGTCAATAAAATAGCGTGGTCGGTCTCCTCCTGGTGGCAGTTGGCAGGGACCCCGGCGCTCTGCATAATGGAGAGACCCCGGGTCACAGTGTTGAGAAAGAGCCGCACATCCTTAATAATATAGGTCGGTTTTTTCCGGGGTAATTTGGAAGGGACCGGCTTAGGAGGGGCCAGAAGACTGTCCACATAAGCGTCGGTCTGGGCCACAGTGAGGTGGTGCTCCACCAGATGGGTGAGGGCTTCCATTCGCTGTCCTTCCTCCAGACGGAGCAGGGCACGGGCGTGGCGCTCACTGAGGCCGGCGGAACGGAGGAGTTCCAGACAGGGGGGAGAGAGCTTTAAGATTCGCAGCTTGTTGGCAACGGCGGATTGCGACTTCCCGATTTTTTTGGCGGCCTCCTCCTGGGTGAGTCCGAAGGTTCGAATGAGGAGGTCCAGGGCTGCGGCCTCCTCCCAAAAGTCCAAATCCCGACGCTGGAGATTTTCCACAATGGCGAGGAGAGAGGAGGCCTGCTCGTCCACATCCAAAAGGATACAGGGCACCTCCCGCAGAGAACAGAGCTTTGCCGCCCGAAGCCGCCGCTCTCCGGAAATCAGCTCATAGAGACCGGAGGGGGAACGACGCACCGAGAGAGGCTGCAGAATTCCGTTCTCCTGTATGGAGGCGGCAAGCTCCATCAGCCCCTCTTCCTCAAATTGGGTCCTGGGCTGATTGGGATTTGGGACAATTGAGGCCACCGGAAGAGAAAGGACCCGGCTGCTTTCAAAAATTCCTTTTTTCTTAAAAAATGCCATTTTCCCATCCATCCTTTCCTGACAGTCAAAGTTTACCATTTTCTTCCTGCGGGAAATGGAAAAAGAAGTCGGCTGTGAAAAAAACCTTTTTAATGGGAAGAGGCCACGGTCAGGTGATCCGCCAGGATGGTTTCAACTCAGGCCCGCAGGAAGCCCTTTCCAAAGATCTCACTGGAATTGGCAATGACGATAAAGGCGTGGGGGTCTCTCTGGCGGAGATAGCGGCGAAGAGCCACAGCCTGGCTTCGGGAGAGGACGGTGAGGATGACGGTGGACTGATGGTGGGTATAGGCCCCCTCGGAGGTCCAGGTGGTGGCCCCCCGCATCAGGGTATGGGTGATATAGTCACAGGTGATCTCCGGCTTCTGGGTGATGACAAAGAAGCTCTTCCGGCGGTTGAGGGATTCAATTACACTGTCCACCATGACAGATTTGAGGAGAAGGCCCAGAATGGAGTAAAGGCCGGTCTCAATGCCGAAAAAGAGAATGGTGGCGGCGGCGATGAGAAAGTCGGAGCAGAGGAGAGCCATGCCGGTATCCAGGCTGGAAAACCGCTTGAGAATCATGGCGGCAATGTCGGTGCCTCCGGTGGAGGCCCCCAGGTTAAAGAGAATGGCGGAGCCCAGGGCGGGAAAAATGACGGAGAAAAAAAGCTCCAGCAGGGGGGAAGAGGTGAGAGGGGCCTTCATGGGGAGGAGCCACTCCATCGCCTGCACCATCCCGGAAAAGAGGAGGGAGCAGTAGACGGTCCGAACCCCAAAGGATTTTTCCAGAAGAAAGAAGCCCACCACCAGAAAAAAGATGTTAATAATGGAGTTAAAGGCGCCGGGGGCAATCCCGGGGAACATACTGGAGAGAATCACAGCCATGCCGGTGACGCCGCCTGTAGAAAAGTTGTTGGGAAATTTAAAGAAATAGGTTCCGATGGAGACCAGCAGGGTTCCGAAGGTCATGAGCAGGAACTCTTCCATCACCGCTTTTCTGTTCATGAGAAAAGATGCACCTCCATCAGCGCATGGACTGAAGGGTATCCCAGACATTGAAGTAAAGCCCTTGCTCGGGATAGTTTGGAATATTGCCCAGCCTCCAGAGGGAGACCCCCTGAATCCCGAACATCTTGGCCAGCTGGATCTTGGCCTCTACCGAACGGGCATCCTCATACCAGAGACGGTATCGCCCTCCGTCCTCGGTGGTGTAATAGATGTAAGGATTAAGGTAGACATCCGACCACCCCATCTGGGTATCACTCTGTCCCAGTCTGGTGTGGACGGTGGAGACCGAGGGACGGTAGAGCTTGTCCCCCGCCAATCTGCCGTCTTCATCCACGGCGACTCCCACATTGGCGAACGAGATGGCCAGCGCCAGTTTCGAGCGGTCCGCCACGCCGGTTTCCGGGTGGGTAATGGCACGGAGGGCCTCATAGATGCGGATGATGGGGGTCACGGGGGTGGAGGTCTTGTCAGTTCCCACATAGGAGGCGGGAATGGAGGTCCACTGATAGTCATGGGCCATGAGAATCACCTTGTCACAGGCCTCTCCAATGGCCCGATAGTCATAGCCGTCATACCAGGTATCCGGCTGAACACAGGAATAGAGGGTTTTTCCGGCGGGGAGCGCCGCCTTCAGCTGGGAGAGAAAGAGGGGGTAGGCGGTTCGCACCTCCGGTGTTTTCAGCCCCTCCATGTCAATGGTAATCCCGGCGTATTCCTCACTGCCTGCCACCAGGGCGGCGATGGTGGCGCTTCTGGCCTCCGGGGTGAGAAAGAAGGAGGTGTCGGTGGTAAAGATGTTCAGATTTACCGGGACCTGAGCGGCGGACAGGGTGTCCAGCACCATGGTGTAGTCCTTGGGGCGGACCCAGTCGTTGGTGTCGGTTTTGGTTTGGACCAGAATGGGCGCGCCATTCTCATCCCACTCCAGCTTGGCCCAGCCTGCCGAAACCCCGTCCAGGGCGGCGGCCAGATCAATTTGGGAATAGGCGGAGAGCGCGTAGAACCCGTGGAGCCACTGGATTTTGGAGAATCGGCGCTCATAGACCCGGACCAGCATGGCGGCGGCCTCTTCACGGGCGGCCTTTTCCTCCGGCTGGAACAGGAGACGGCCAAAGGATTTGACCCCGTTGGTCATCCCAATGTCATAGGCCACCGCCAGATAACCGGACCCCTCCCCGGCAACATCGGAAAAGGGGGTGGCCCACTCCTGAGCGGCAATCTGATCGTAACCCAGGGAGGCCACCAGCATCTCTGCCATCTCCCGTCGGGTGACAGGCTCCTCCGGGCGGAAGTTCTCCCCGGCTTTGGTGACGCCGGCGGCGGCGGCCAGCTCCACAGAAGGATAGTACCATTTGTCGGGGGTGACATCCTGATAGGTGCGGCGGTCCGGGGTACCGCTCCACTGGAACATCCGAGCCAGCATGGTGACAAATTCCGCCCGGGAGAGGTGCCTTCCCAAACCGAAGGTGCCATCGTCAAAGCCCTCCATCAGACCATAGTCCCCGGCCTTTTGAATGACTTCCTCCGCCCAGTGGGCAGGGGGGACATCAGCATATATTTTCTCTGAGGCGGCGGAAGCACAAAGAGGGGAGAGCAGGGCCATTCCCAGAATCAGAGGAATGGTTTTTCGCAGTAATGGTATCATAGACAGGCTCCTCACAATGCTTTAGAATATCCTCTATTGTACCACAGTGGGTGGAGGGGTCAAGACGGAAAGAAGGGAAAAGCGGACGAATTTTTTGTATAAAATGTATAGTTGATGCGGCTGAATTCTTCCTGTAAAATAAATGCGGAATTGTGTGGAAGGAAGGCGGACCCCATGAAATTGATGGAAGAGCGTATTCGCAGAGATGGAAAAATTCGGGAGGGCGGCGTTTTAAAGGTAGACAGCTTTCTGAACCATCAGATGGACATCAGGCTGTACCAGGAGATGGGAAAGGAATTTTTCCGGCTCTATGAGAGGGAGCGGGTGAATAAGATTCTCACGATTGAGGCCTCCGGAATTGGAATTGCCTGTATTACGGCAGAATACTTTGATGTCCCTGTGATCTTCGCGAAGAAAAGCAAGACCAAAAATATCGCCGGAGAGGTCTACACCACCCAGGTGGAATCCTTCACCCATGGAAAGGTTTATGACATTATGGTCTCCAAGGAGTTTCTTGGACCTGAGGACAGGGTGCTGATGATTGATGACTTCCTGGCCAATGGAAGTGCCCTCAAGGGGCTGGCCCAGCTGGTGAGGGACGCGGGGGCCGCTGTGGTGGGGGCCGGAATCTGCGTGGAAAAGGCCTTTCAGCCCGGCGGAGATCTGATTCGGGGAATGGGCATCCGGGTGGAATCACTGGCCAGGATTAAATCCATGAGCGTGGAGAATGGGATTGAGTTCTGTTAATCCCTCTTTTTCTTTCACAAAAAAACCAGCCGTTCCCGGTTCGGGTCACAGGCTGGTTTTTCCATGACAAAGGCCGGACATTTGCTCTCAATGTCCGGCCCTGTCAAGAAAAGAGGATACAATGAAATGAAAAGAAACTGTCTCTTGCAAGGATTAATATAAGGGAAAGATGTTACAAAAGAAGACCTCAACTGTTACATAAATATTAAATCTTTCAAAAAGAGCCGAAAACCCATTTGGAATGTCCATGTGACGGAGAAGGCTTCCCCGGCTCAGGCTTCCCATTCATCGGAATTTTTTCCACAGCTGCGGCGCAGGCTGTGGAAAAAATCGGAGAGAGAGGCGGAACACTCCTTCTCCAAAATACCACCGTAGATTCGGGGCTTGTGGTTAAACCGCTCCTCAAACAGGTTCAGGACGGAACCGCAGCAGCCCGCCTTCTCATCCCTTGCCCCGTAGTAAACCGCATGGATACGGCTGTTGATTATAGCCCCCGCACACATGGGACAGGGCTCCAGGGTGACATAGAGGGAGCAGCCCTCCAGCCGCCAGGTGCCCAAAGCCCGGCAGGCGGCACGAATGGCCTCTGTCTCCGCATGGGCGGTGGCGTCTCCCGGCTCCCGCCGGTTCCAGCCCCGGGCAATCATTTCCCCGTCCTTGACAATCACACAGCCAACAGGCACATCTCCGGTGGCCAGGGCGTTTTGACCCGCCCGCAGAGCCTCCCGCATATAATCTTCCCGGTCCATAGAGGACCTCCTTTCCGTTCGGTGTGTCTTGGACTTCATTTTAGCATAATCCCGAAATTTGCGCCATACAGATTCAAATGTGAAGGAGGAGGACCCAAATTCATGGAGATTTTTCTGATTGCGGTTTCCTTGGCCCTGGATGCTATGGCGGTTTCGATATCCACCGGCATCACCCTGCCCGGTTTCTCCTGGAGACAGGGAATGAAGCTGGCCCTCTGGTTCGGGGGCTTTCAATTTTTCATGCCCCTGCTGGGCTGGTTTTTGGGGAGCAGGGTGGCCTGGTATATGGAGGCCTTTGGGCCTTGGGTGGCCTTTGCCCTGCTGGGCGTCATAGGGGGACGGATGTTTTGGCAGGGACTTTCCGGGACAGAGGAGGAGGGCCTTGGAGACCTTTCCCCCCGCCGGCTCTGCATTCTGGCAGTCGCCACCAGCGTGGACGCCTGGGCGGTCGGAGTTTCTATGGCCTTTTGGCAGGTTAACATTCTGTCCGCCGCCGGAGTCATTGGCCTTGTGGCCTTTCTCCTCTCCCTTCTGGGAGGCTTTGTGGGAAAAAAGCTGGGCACCTTGTTCCATCACTGGGCCCAGGTGATAGGCGGTTTGATCCTGGTGGGGATGGGGATTAAAACACTGCTGGAGCATCTGGGATAAAATCCACATACTGTGAAGAGTTGTCTATCAGCCGATGAAAAACGGAGTGCGTCAATTGACACACTCCGCTTTTTTTCCATGGAGCCCTATAATCAGGCAGTCATATCCTTCAGATCCTCCGCCACGGTGAAGTCCGCCTCGGTGGCGGCCTTCACATCGTCTACGGTGAATTCCGGATTAAGCTCGGTCATAACCAGGCCCTCCGGCTTGACCAGGAACACGCACATCTCGGTGACAATCATGGAGACACAGTGCACGGCAGTATAGGGGAGGGTACACTTCTTCAGAATCTTGGGGCTGCCCTTGGCGGTATGCTCCATGGCAACAATGACCTCCTTGGCCCCTACCAGCAGATCCATGGCACCGCCCATGCCGGGCATCTTCTTGCCGGGAATGATCCAGTTGGAGAGAGAACCCTCCTGATCTACCTCCAGACCGCCCAGAATGGTGGCATTCACATGGCCGCCCCGGATAAACCCGAAGGAGGTGGCAGAGTCGATGTAGCAGCCGAAGTTCGCGGCCTGGGCGGGCTGTCCGCCCGCGTCGGTCTTATAGCGAGGCTCGGCCTCCTCGGCAGTGGGCTTGGGGCCGGTGCCGATGATGCCGTTCTCGGACTGGAGGATCACATGGACCCCTTCCGGCAGATAGGCGGGAATCAGAGTGGGAAGACCAATGCCCAGGTTGACCACATCGCCATCCTTCAGCTCTTTGGCCACGCGCTTGGCAATAAAGGCCTTGATTTCAGACTTGTCCATTACAGTTTCCCTCCATCCACAATGTAATTGATAAAGGCACCGGAGGTGACCACATTTTCAGGCTCAATGGCACCCACCTCGACCAGGTTGTCAGCCTCACAGATCACCAGCTTCGCGGCAGTGGCAGCCACCACATTAAAGTTGCGGGTGGTGCCCTTATACCACATATTTCCAAAGGTGTCCACCGTGTGGGCGTTTACGATGGCCACATCGGCGGTGAGCGCCTTCATGAGAAGATACTTTTTGCCGTCAATGAGCTGTCTGCCCAGGCAGTAGGGGGAATCCTCCACAATGGTGCCCACGCCGGTGGGGGTGAGGACACCGCCCAGACCGGCACCGCCGGCCCTGATCATCTCAGCCAGAGATCCCTGGGGAATCAGATTGACTTCCAGGGTCTTGTCCACCATGCCCTGGGTGGCTACATCGGGGGTCATGCCCACATGGGTGGCCACGACCTCCTTCACCTGATGGTTATGGACCAGCTTGGCCACACCGTAGAACTCCTCCCCGTTGGGACCGGTGGCCATGCCACAGTCATTGCCGATCAGGGTCAGGTTCTTCTTGCCGCTTTCGGCCAGGGCAGCAATGATGTGATGGGCGCTGCCGCAGCCCAGAAAGCCGCCGTACATGATGGTAGCCCCGTCGGGGATCATATCAACGGCTTCGGCGAGGGAAATGACTTTATTGTTCAATGCGTTCAACCTCCTAATATCTTGTTGATCATATGGATTTCTCCCGGGACCGGGGACTTAAGTCCCCGGTCTAAGGAAGAAAAGGGCAGGGAAATCCATCCCTTCAAAGGCAGTCAGCACTTCTCAAAGATGGTGGCCACGCCCTGACCGCCGCCGATGCAGAGAGTGGCCAGGCCCCGGTGGGCATCAGGACGCTTCTGCATCTCATGGAGAAGAGTGACAATGATCCGGGCACCGGAGGCCCCCACGGGGTGGCCGATGGAGATGGCGCCGCCATTCACGTTCACCTTGCTCATGTCAAAGTTCAGCTCACGGGCTACGGCGATGGACTGGGCGGCAAAGGCCTCGTTGGCCTCTACCAGATCCATGTCCTCTATGGTCAGGCCGGCCTTGGACATGGCGTTCCGGGAGGCGGGGACGGGACCCACGCCCATGATCTTGGGATCCACGCCTCCCTGGCCCCAGGAGACCAGCTTGGCCATGGGCTTTAAGCCGTACTTCTTCACGGCGTCGCCGGAGGCCAGGAGGATGGCGGCGGCACCGTCATTGATGCCGGAGGCGTTGGCGGCGGTCACACGGGGCTGATGCTTGCGGGTGTCGGCCTCATGAACGCCGGTAAGCTCAAAGGTATGGACAATTTCATCCTCCACCCCCTCGGGACCCACGGGGAAGGCGCCGCGGAGCTTGGAGATGCCCTCCGCAGTGACCCCTGCCTTGGGGAACTCGTCCCGGCAGAACTCCACGGTCTCCTTTTTCTTCTTCACGGGGACAGGGACAATCTCATCGGCGAACCGATTGGAGGCAAGAGCGGCCTCCGCCTTGTTCTGAGAATTGGCGGCGAACTGGTCCAGCTCCTCTCTGGTAATGCCCCACACATCGCAGATGTTCTCCGCGGTGGTACCCATATGGTAGTTGTTGTAGGCATCCCACAGGCCGTCCCGAATCATGGTGTCCACAACCTTTGTGTCCCCCATCCGGGCGCCCCAGCGCTCATCGGGCAGGGCAAAGGGAGCGGCGGACATATTCTCGGTGCCGCCGGCCATGACAATGTGGGCATCGCCGGCCAGAATGGCGCGGGCCCCCTCGATCACGGACTTCATGCCGGAGCCGCAGACCATGCCGACGGTATAGGCGGGGACGGAATAGGGCAGACCGGCCTTTACCCCCACCTGACGGGCGGGGTTCTGACCCAGAGCGGCAGTCAGAATACAGCCGAACATGAGTTCATCCACCTGCTCCGGCTTGACTCCGCCGCGAGACAGGGCTTCCTTGACCACGATGGCACCCAGCTCGGCAGCGGGGACATCTTTGAGAGAGCCGCCAAAGGAGCCGACCGCGGTGCGGCAGCAGCTCACTACATAAACATCGTTCATTTCTATGACCTCCTATCAAAATTTGAAAATGATTCCAACAGGGGTATGGGGAGTATGGAAAGCCATATCCTTTCAATTTTCATTATAATCGCTCCCCTTGGAAAAAGCAACAGGGACAGCAGAGGAAAATAGGAAGAATTTCATAGAAAATACATAGAAAAAGGATGCCGCTTCCAAAGGGAAACGGCATCCTGAAAGAAAGGATGAGAGGGGTTATGACATACGGGATAAGGGGATCTCTTCCTGTGACTGTTTTTCCTCCTCCGCCCTGACTTCCTCTACGGAGCGGAGAATGTGGGTGTCATCCAAAAATCCCAGCCTGGTGAGAATCCCCATGGTTTCAGCGGCGGTAAACTGCGGGGTCAGCTGAATGTTTCTACCATGGCTCTCATCATCTTCATCGGTGTAAATCCAGGAGATGGAAAAATCATAGTAGGAGCAATTGCGCATACGCACCGGGTCCTCATCGTCCAGATAGTGGATGCCCAGCCGTCCCGCCTGGATATCCGCCTCCATGGCCTGAATGACCTGCTGAGTGAGGACGGCATCCAAAGTCCGCAGCTCGACTTGCTGAGTCTCCGTATTGTATACCGAAAATTCGATTGATGTTGCCTTGCCGCCCATCTCCTTATAGGGGAAGTAGGCATTCATCAGATGGCCGGGGTCGTTGATGAGATCGAGAACCCCGCTGTTGACCAGGGTTATGACCTGTTCGTCCTCCAGGGAGTAGGATCTGCGCTGGGAGGAGCCGTCCTTCATCCTGTAATCCAAAGAGACATAAAAGTGGGAGTAGGACTGGGTACGCTGCTGCAAGATCTCCCTGTGGTCCACAATGGTCTGGTGAAGGGCAAGGGCCTTTTGGATTTGAGGCTCCTCTTTCAGGAAGATCGTTTCGCTGGCACTGTCATAGGGAGGAAGGGAGGAGGAGCTTACAGAGACGGATTCCACCTCATTGGCCGCAGGCACCCAGGTCCCCAGGCCCAAAACGTCCATTTGCAGCACCACCATAAGAATCAGCAGGGCCGAGGAGAAGACCAGGCCGGACCTGAAGGTATGGAAGACCTTAAAGGATTTCTGAAGGAACATTTCCGCCAAAAAGCAGCCTATGGCCCCGAAGAGAACGGTAAAGATGGTGAGGGGGAGCCAGTTGGAGGAGAAGAGATCGCCAAAGAGGAGGAAGAGGAAGTAGCCTCCGCAGAGGGCCGCGCAGAAGGAAAAGCCATACTTAAACAGGGGTTTTGCCCAGGAGACCGCGATGACATCCCCGGCGGTCTCAATGTTCCGTCGGCGGTAGAGGAGGAGGGCAGCCGCCGTCAGGACTACCGCCACCAGCATATAGACCAAAACATACTGGAAGCCGGTAAAGAGGGTGACACTGGCCCCTCCCTCCATCACAGTCCGATAATAGAGTTTATCCTGCAACTGCAACACCGGGGTGAGCCACTGGATCAGAGAACTGGGGGAGGAGGCGGTAAAGCCGGGGATAAAATAAGAGAGAAAGACATCCAGAATGGAGGAGAAGAAAAGGGCCAGAAAGAGCAGGATCGTATAGAAGGCGGGGAGGGCCAGAAGGTGCCCGGTAAACATGGCGCAGAAGACGGCAAAGGAGAAGAAGAACAGGCTGATGCCGCTCTGGATCAGGAACCACATCCAAATATTCCAAAGGTTTACCGTCCCCGCGAAGACCTCTGCCCCAATGGTGAGAAGAGCCACCAGAAGGTGGGGAATCAGCATGAAGCAGTAGCCGGAAATCCAGCCGGTGAGGAAGAGGCCCTCCCTTCGAATGGGCAGGCTGTGAATCAATCCGGCCGCCCGGCTGTTATAGAGATAGGAGAAGACCGCCATGGCGATCAGGACAGAAAACAGGGAAGAGAAGAACACACCGCCGCTGGTATACTCTAAAAGAGAGTCGGCCCGCTGCGTCAGCTCGGAGACAAAGCCCCCATACCGGAGAATCCGCATCTTCTCCAAAAAGAAGGGCAGGGGAAGGGACAGCACCCAGTTGGTGGTATAGAGCAGCCAGAGAGGCCAGAAACGGGTGATATTCTTCCAGAACAGGGTTTTATTAAAGTACGATGTCTTTGACAGCATAGTCATCACCTCCAACTTCATAAATAAAGATTTCTTCCAGCGTGAGGGGAAGGGCCTCCATCAGGATGGGGGCATAGACCGCCAGCCGATTGGTCACATCGGTGGCGTTTCCGCGGACGATGAGGGTGTGAATCCGGCCCACATGGCTCACATGGAGGACCTCCATATCTTCCGGGAGCTGGGGCAGCTCCTTCTCCTGGAAGACAATCTGCATCTTGACCACATTCTCCTGGAGATTGGAGAGGGAGCGCTCCACCAGCACCTTGCCGTGAGAGAGAATCCCCACATGGTCACACACATCCTCCAGCTCCCGCAGGTTGTGGGAGGAGACCAAAACCGTGGTGCCATGCTCCGCCACATCGCTCATCAGCAGGCTCCACACCTGGCGGCGCATCACCGGGTCCAAACCGTCCACCGGCTCATCCAGGACCAGAAGGTCCGGCTTGCAGCAGAGGGCCAGCCAGAAGGCGGCCTGCTTCTGCATTCCCTTGGACATCCGGCGGATGGGGGACTTTTCGTTCACTGTGGTAAAGACATCCTTCAGGGCCTGATAGCGCTTCTCGTCAAAGCCGGGGTAGAAGCCCTTGTAAAACTGCTTCATCACCAGGGGGGAGGCGGAGAGGAAATAATAGAAATCATCCGGGATGGAGGCAATGCGGACCTTTGCCTCCGGATTTTCATAGATGGGCTTTCCCTCCATCAAAATAGAGCCGCTGTCCGGACGGTAGATCCCCGTGATATGGCGGATAATGGTGGATTTGCCCGCCCCGTTGGGACCCACCAGCCCATAGATGGCCCCCTTTGGCACCGTCATGTCCAGACCGTCCAGGGCCAGAAAGCCGTCGAAGGTCTTGACGACATTTTTTACCTGTATCATTTGGAAACCTCCTTTAATCGCTGAGATAGCTCCTCCACACGCATACCAAGGAAGAGAAGCTCGGCGGCGGCGGTGTCAAACTGCTGGAGAAGGGTGCTTTTTCGGGAGTCGGTCTGTCCGCCGCGGATGAGGGCAAAGCAGCCCCGGCCCGCCTCCGTGCGGAGATAGCCCTCCTGCTCCAGAGCGTCATAGGCCTTTTGAATGGTGGTGGGGTTGATGGAGAGGGAGGAGGCCAGAGAGCGTACGCTGGGCAGCTTTTCCCCCTCCTCAATGGCCCCCGCCATCATGAGATGACGCAGCCCGTCCCGTACCTGCTCATAGATCGGTCTGGCATCCCGATAGTTTAAAGAGATCATGCAAGGTCCCCCTTTCTGACCGTGTGGTCTTGAATGGTACAGTTAGTATACCCCGGACCCGGACGGCAAAACAAGGGCAAAGCTCTTACGAAATTATTACGATATTCTGTCTTTCCGTTTTCCCCATGACAAAACCCCAAAAAAGCAGTATAATACAGAATAGAAAAAAAGGCCCTCTCAGGGCGGAAAGGTGACATCATTGAAACAGAACTATCAGAGCTATTCCCAGGTAGTAGAGGATCTGATCTCCACAGAAGAAGTGAAGTCCATGCGCCGCATTAAGCATCATTTTGATGTGACCTGCTATGAGCATTCCGTATTTGTATCCTATGTGGCCTATCGGATGGCCCGGCGGCTGGGATGGGACTACAGGGCAGCGGCCAGAGGGGGGCTGCTCCACGACCTCTATCTCTACGATCCCCGTCAGCCCGGGAGTCATCCGGGCAATCAGTGCTTTGACCACCCCAAGGCAGCCCTGCGAAATGCCGGGGCGCTGACCCAGCTCACCCCGGTGGAGGAAAATATCATCATCTCCCATATGTGGCCCCTGGCCCGCCGCTGCCCCCGGTATCGGGAGGCCGTGGTGGTCAATCTGGCGGATAAGATCTGCGCCACCGCTGAAGTCTTGCGGGTCTACCACATGATGGGGATGAGCCGAAAGCTGGTATTCGCCTAAAGAGAAAAGCTCCTCTTTTTTTGTTTCGATGGTAATTTGACCGTTCTCGACCAAAAAAGAGGAGCTTCTTTTGGTCCGGAGTGAAAATTTCTGAAAAAGAACAAAAATTCGGTGCAAAAAAAGCCCGGATTTGATATAATGAAAAGAGATGATAGTGGAAGGAGCCATCTTCCTATGCTGCAAGCTGATTGGGCCGGAAACCGCAGAAGACTGCTGGAAAACGGCGTGGAAATGATTGATCCGGAGGCCGTCTATGTGGAAGACGGCGTGATTGTGGGGAGGGGAACCCTTCTTCTCCCCGGTACCATCCTGCGGGGGACAACGACGGTGGGGGAGTCCTGCGTCATTGGACCGAATGTGATGCTGACCGACTGCGTGGTGGGGCGGGATGTGACTGTCAATGCCTCCCAGTGCGAGGAAAGCGAGATCGGGGACGGCTGTGAGATCGGCCCCTATACCCACATCCGTCCCCACTGTGTGGTGGGAGAGGGGAGCAAAATCGGCGCCTTTGTCCAGCTGAAAAACTGCAGCCTGGGCCGGGGGACCAAAATGGCCCACCTCACCTATGTGGGAGATGCGGATGTGGGAGAGGACTGCAACTTCGGCTGCGGAACCGTCACCTGCAACTACGACGGGAAAAGCAAGTTCCGCACCACCATCGGAAGCCGCTGTTTTCTGGGGTGCAACACCAATCTGGTGGCCCCCGTCACTCTGGGGGATGGATCCTATACCGCCGCCGGGTCCACCATTACCGAGGAGGTCCCCCCCGACGCCCTCTCCGTAGCCAGAGCCAGGCAGAAAAATCTGGAGGGCTGGGCCAGCCGCCGCAGAGCCGCGGGCAAGCTGAAATAAACCCCTTATCATCGGGAGAGACCCCCTTGGGGGGAAGAAAATAAAAACAGTTAAGAGAGGTATCAGTAACATGATCGCACATGGGAAGGACATCAAGATCTTTGCCGGAAACTCCAACCGGGTTCTGGCGGAAGCCATTTGCAAGGAGCTGAACATCGCCCTGGGCAATGCCGACGTGGGCCGGTTTTCCGACGGGGAGAACTTCGTCTCCATCTATGAGACCGTCCGCGGCTCCGATGTCTTCGTGGTTCAGTCCACCTGCCAGCCTGTCAACGACAATCTGATGGAAATGCTGATTATGATTGATGCGCTCAAGCGGGCTTCCGCCGGACGGATCACCGCTGTCATGCCCTATTTCGGCTATGCCCGCCAGGACCGCAAGGCAAAGCCCCGCGACCCCATCTCCGCCAAGCTGGTGGCCAATATGATCGTGGCCGCGGGAGCGGACCGTGTGCTTACCATGGATCTTCACGCCTCTCAGATCCAGGGCTTTTTCGACATTCCCGTGGACAATCTCCTGGGCAATCCCATCTTTGTGGAGTATTTCCACGACAAGTATAAGGGCAAGGAAGGGGAGACCATTGTGGTCTCCCCCGATGTGGGTTCCGTGGCCCGTGCCCGAGCCTTTGCCCAAAAGCTGGGCATGAGTCTGGCCATTGTGGACAAGCGCCGCCAGAAAGCCAACTCCTCCGAGGTCATGAACATCATCGGCGATGTCCGGGGCAAAAAGGTCATCCTCTTTGATGACATGGTGGATACCGCCGGCTCTCTCTGCGGGGCGGCCCAGGCTTTGGTGGAGATCGGAGGCGCGGTGGATGTGACTGCCTGCGCCTCCCACGGCGTGCTCTCCGGCCCCGCCATTGAGCGGATCGAGAAGAGCTATATCAATGAGGTGGTCTTTCTCGACACTGTTCCTGCCAATCCGGAGGTCCGATGTGATAAAATCAGATATCTGTCCGTCTCCCATATGTTTGCCGAGGCCATTGACCGCATCTATGAGGAGATTTCCGTCTCTAAGCTGTTTACCTGATGGCGGACGGCGCCCCATGAGATCCGATGAGGCGGCCCAAAACAGCGTCCCGGTCAGTTAATCTGAAATGGGCGGGAGACTCCTCCCGCCCATCTCTTTTTGAGGTGAAGTATGTTATTTGGAACAGCGGGCAAGGTCCAATGGCTGGTAGTTTGCCTGGGAAATATTGGGGAGCGGTATGACAATACCCGGCACAACATCGGCTTTGAGGTGGCGGACGAGCTGGCCGAACGGAAGCAGATCCCCCTGCAGAAGCTGAAGCACCGGGCCCTGGTCAACACGGCTCTGCTGGGCGGGGAAAAGGTCCTGCTCATGAAGCCTGTGACTTATATGAATCTGTCAGGGGAGGCGGCAGCCGACGCCGCCCGTTTCTATCAGATTCCTCCCCGGCGGGTGCTGGTGGTCTGCGATGATGTGGCTCTGGTTCCGGGAAAGATCCGCATCCGCACCGGCGGAAGCGCGGGGGGGCACAACGGCCTGAAAAATCTGATCCAGCAGCTGGGAACCGACCAATTTCCCAGAGTTCGCATTGGGGTGGGGCAGAAGCCTCATCCGGACTATGACATGGCGGACTGGGTGCTGGGTCATTTTCAGGGAGAGGACCGGAAAACCATGGATGAGGCCGTGAAACGGGCGGCGGATGCCGTGGAGTGCCTGCTGGCGGAAGGGCCGGACCGGGCCATGAATCAATTTAACTAAGGCTTGTCCCAAGGGAGAAAAACAGACAGGGGGCGAAAAGATGAACCGCTGGATCTGCCGAAATTATCGCTTAGGAATTTACCTCATTGAAGGGATTATGATGGGGAACGCCATCTTCTTTCTAAGGCCCAGGGGAATCCCCCTGCTCACCATCCTCTTTCTGATGGCGGCGGCGGCGGCCCCCTGGATTCTGCTGTATGGCAGCAGCGTACGCCGGTTGATTCGGGAGGCGGTGGTGGCCATGAATATGGAATGTGACCCGGAGCCTCTGCTGGAGCTGACCCGGGACTGCCTGCACAGCCTGGACCCCGGAGGGAAGAAGCACGGGGGCAATATCCTCCGCTGGAAGCTCAATCAAAGTTCCGCCCTCATCGGTCTGGGCCGATATGAGGAGGCCCTTCAGGTGCTGGATGAGATCCTGCCCTTTTTACACGGGAACAATATGGAGGCGCTTCTCATCTGCCGGAACAACCGGGCCTCTGTGCTGGGCTTTCTTGGCCGCACCGGGGAGATGGAACAGGAGGTGAGGCAGATTGACGAGATGATGGGGCGCATCCGTCAGGACACCCCTCTCTTTCAAGCCAGCAAGCTCTCTCTCCAGCGGAATCGCTGCGATCTCCGCTTTCTCCAGGAAGGGGGAACCCCCCAGGTGGAGAACCTCTATCAGGAGATCCTGAAGGAGCAGAACTCCACCAGAAATCTGGTTATGGCCCATCTGGGCGTGGCTCGGTGCGCCCTGTCCCAAGGGGAGAGCCACAGGGCCAGGGAGCATCTGCGCTTTGTGCTGGATCACGGAAATAAGCTCATCGCCCATCAAGTGGCCCGGAATATGCTGGAACAGATGGAGAACTGACCTGGGGGAACCGGGGGGAGGACCTATGAAGCAGCTGACCTCTTATCTCAATCAAATACCGGAATTTAATCGGCTGGTGATGGCCATGGACAGTGGGAGCTGTCCGGTGGCCGTCTCCGGCCTTTCCGCCGTTCACCGCGCCTTTTTTGCCGCCGGGCTCCGAAGCCTGCACCAAAGGCCCGTGATTATGGTCTGCTCCGACGAGCATGAGGCGGAGCGGCTGGGCGCCGACATCCGGGCCCTCACAGGGGAGGATTACCGCCTTCTGCCCGCCAGAGAGCTGACCTTTTACGACGCGGCCACGGTTTCCCGCCAGTGGGAGCATCGCCGTCTTTCCGTCTTTCGGGCCATGATGGACGGAATGGCTCCCATCGTGGTTACCACTGTGGATGCCATCCTTCAGAGGACCATGCCCCCCGGCCTTTTGGCCGGAGCCTCCCGGCTCCTTCGCGTGGGAGGCTCCTATGACTTAAAGGAGCTGATCGAAACCCTTTCCGCCGCCGGCTATGCCCGATGCGATCAGGTGGAGGGTGTGGGGCAGTTTGCTGTGCGGGGAGGAATTTTGGACTTTTTCTCCCCCGGACAGGGAAAGCCCGTCCGCTGCGAGTTTTTCGGGGATGAGCTGGATTCCATGGGACTTGTGGACCCCGCCACCCAGCGGCGGGTGACAAATCTTGGGGAGGCCGAGATTCTGCCCGCCGCCGAGGTCCTGCCCCAGCTGGCCCCCGGCGGGGTGGCCGGGCTGCTGGAACGGCTGGAAAAACTCATTTCCCAAGAGAAAAAGAATCCCGCCCTGGCGGAGACCCTGAAAAAAGATCGGGAAAAGCTGGAACAGGGCCTGACTTTTCCGGCCATGGATCGGTATCTTTCCCTGATCTATCCCACCATGGCCACAGGGGCGGACTACTTCCCCCCCGACGGGGTAATTTTGTTTTCCGAGAGCAGCCGGGTGGCCGAGCGGGGAAAAAACTTCCTTTGGCAGATCAATGAGGACGCCGCCGCTTTGGTGGAAAACGGGATTTTGTCCGGACGGCTGGCGGTTTTTGCCAGAACCATGGAAGAGCTGATGATCCGCCTGGCCGACTGGCCGGTGGCCTATTTGGATTCCTTTTCCGTCTCCGCCTATCCGGAGGCGCCAAAGACCCTGCTCAGCCTCCTTTTGAAACAGACCCCCTCCTTCGGGGTCAATCTGGAGACGGCGGCCTCCGACCTGCAGCACTATCTGGACGGGGGCTTTTCCACCGTAATTCTGGTGTCCGGGGAACAGAGGTGCCTGAATCTTCAGGCCCTGCTGCGGGACAAGAAGATCAGGACATCGGTGGATTTTCAGCTCCACACCCTGCCTGCCCCCGGAAAGGCGGTCATCGCTCTGGGAGGCCTCTCCGCCGGACTGGAATACACGGAGGGGAAAATTGCCATTCTCACGGAAGGTGCCCCCGCGGGACGGAGGAGGATTCGGCCTAAGGCAGCCACCAGCCGCCAGAAGCTGGAGACCTTTACCGACCTCTCCCAGGGGGATCTGGTGGTCCATGAGCAATATGGGATCGGCCGCTATGTCAGCATGGTGAAGATGGTCACAGACGGCGTGGAAAAGGACTATCTGAAAATTTCCTACGCCGGAGCGGATGTCCTCTATGTCCCCGCCACCCAGCTCAATCTGGTGAGCAAATACATCGGGGCAGGGAGCGATCCCGAGACCAAAAAGCTCTCCCGCCTGGGGGGAGATTCCTGGGAGAAGGCCAAGCGGAAGGCCAAAAAGGCAGCCAGGGACCTGGCCAAGGGCCTGATCCAGCTCTATGCCCAGCGTCAGAGGACTCCGGGCTACGCTTTTTCGGCGGATTCCCCCTGGATGAAGGAATTTGAAGACCAGTTTGAATTTACCGAGACCGAGGACCAGCTTCGCTGCATTGCCGAAATCAAGCGGGACATGGAGACCGCCCGACCCATGGACCGCCTTTTGTGCGGGGATGTGGGCTATGGAAAGACCGAGGTGGCCTTCCGGGCGATTATGAAGTGCATTTTAGACGGAAAGCAGGCCGCCATCCTGGTCCCCACCACTGTCTTGGCCAGACAGCATTTCCTCACCGCAAAACGGCGGTTTGAACGATATCCGGTGGAAATTGAGACCGTCTCCCGCTTTCGCACCCCGGCCCAGATCCGGGAGATCCTCCGCCGTCTCCATGCGGGGGAAATCGACCTTCTGGTGGGGACCCATCGGCTGCTGCAGAAGGATGTTCGGTTTCAGGACCTGGGCCTTTTGGTGGTGGACGAGGAACAGCGCTTTGGGGTCACGCATAAGGAAAAGCTGAAGGAGCTGGCCCGGCAGGTGGATGTCCTCACCCTCTCCGCCACCCCCATTCCCCGGACCCTGAACATGGCCCTCTCCGGAATCCGGGATATGTCCACCCTGGAGGAGCCTCCTGTGGACCGTCAGCCCGTTCAGACCTATGTGCTGGAGCATGACTGGTCCGCCCTCACCGATGCCATCCGCCGGGAGCTGGAGCGGGGGGGACAGGTCTATTACCTCCACAATCAGGTGGAGACCATCGCCAGAACCGCCTTCCGCCTGGGGCAGATGCTGGGGGATGAGGTGACCATCGCCATCGCCCACGGCAAGATGAATCAGGAGGAAATCAACGATGTGATGAGTAAGATGACCGATGGAGAGGTGGATGTTCTGGTCTGTACCACCATCATTGAGACCGGAATTGACATCCCCAACGCCAATACCCTCATTATCGAGGACGCGGACCGGATGGGTCTTGCCCAGCTCCATCAGATCCGGGGCCGGGTGGGCCGCTCCACCCGCCGGGCCTACGCCTATCTGACCTATCGGCCGGGGAAGGTCCTGACCGAGGTGGCCGCCAAGCGCCTGGGCGCCATTCGGGAGTTTGCCGAGTTTGGCTCCGGCTTTAAAATCGCCATGCGGGATCTGGAGATCCGAGGGGCGGGAAATGTGCTGGGTCCGGAGCAGTCCGGCTTTCTCATGAGTGTGGGCTACGATATGTATTTACAGCTCTTGGAGGAGGCGGTGCTGGAGGAGCAGGGCCGCACCGGGGAGAAAAAGCCGGAGTGCCAGGCCGATCTGACCGTGGCGGCCTCCATCCCCGACCGCTATGTACCCATGCCGGAGCAGCGGATGGATCTCTATCGGCGGATTGCCCGAATCCGAACGGAGGAGGAGGCCGATGACCTGGTGGATGAGCTGATCGACCGCTATGGGGACCCGCCCCGAACCGTGAACAACCTGATTTCTGTAGCCCTGCTTCGGGCCAAGGCCGCCGGGCTGGGGATAACGGAGCTGACCCAGCGGGGAACGAATTTAAATCTCAAGCTGGGAACCATGGATTTCGCGCGGGTTTCCGCCCTCTGCGCCCAGGAGAAATATAAGGGCAGGCTCCTTTTCTCCGCAGGGGAAAAGCCCTGTCTCTCCCTGCGTCTCAAAAAGGGGGAGGATGTACTCCGTCTGGGAAAAAAGCTTCTGGAGGATTATGAGAGCTGCGGGACAACTCCTCAAACATAAAAAGCACCTTTTTCGGAGAGGTTCTCCCTGTGCAGCGGAAGCTTTCCTTGTATCCGGGGACCTGATGTGCTACAATAAAAAAACTTGGGCACCTGTGCCCGAAACCTGTTTCACACACATAGGAGGAAAAAGAATGAAGCGTTCTGTTCCCGTCATTGGTATGGCGCTGGTCAGCATCCTGGCTTTTTGGGGATTTAGCCGGCTGGATGAGGCCATGGAGCAACCGGTGGGCTTTGATCCCGGCACCGTTCCAGACCCGGTGGAATATGTTCTGGGAATTCCCCGAGATACGGTACTGTTTACCGTGGACGGTGCCCCGGTAGAGGCGGAGGAGTATCTCTATTGGACCGGCTATTCCGCTGAGATGCTTCAGTTTTATCAGTTCGGCGGCGGTGCCATCGACTGGTCCATGGAGGTGGGCGGGACATCTCTGGAAGAGAGCCTGAAGGAATCGGGACTGAACGCTGCCAAGCTCTATCAGGTGGTGGAAAATCAGGCGGAGAAGGAAGGCTGCAACATTACCGCCCAGCAGCAGGCCGACCACCAGAAGCAGATCAGGCAGGCGGAGGAAGAGCTGGGAGGGAAGGTGTCCTTTGAAAAATGGCTTCTTCAGGTCGGTCTCACCAGAGAGGGATATGAGGAGATCATCAAGATTCCCACGCTCCATGAAAATCTGCAGAAAAAATACGCAAAAGATCTGGAGGCGGAACAGGGTGCCTTGGAGGACAGCGAGGTGCAGGCCTATATTGAGACCAAGGACCTCTTGAGAGCCAAGCACATCCTGGTCTACACCCGGGATCCCATGACCATGCAGCCCATCCCGGAGGAGGAAAAGGCGGCGAAAAAAGAAAGGGCGGAAGAGCTTTTGGCGGAGATTCGGGCCTCTCAGGAGCCAATCAAAACCTTTGATGCCCTGATGAAGGAAAACAGCGAAGACCCCGGACTTGCCACCAATCCGGAGGGATACACCTTTACCGCCGGGGAGATGCTTGCCCCCTTTGAGGCGGGCACCAGAGCTTTGGAATATGGGGAGATCAGTGATTTGGTGGAAAGCGACTTCGGCTATCACATCATCCTTCGCCTGGACCCCGCCACCGAGGAGCTGAAAAATGCCATCCGGGAGGTCCAGGCCAAGGAGTATATGGATACCCGGCTCCAAAAGGCTCTGGAAAGTGCAGTGGTGGAGACCACAGAGGCCTATCGTTCGCTGGATCTGCCCCTCTATCTGGAAGGGCTGAACGCCCTGCGGGGAGAGATTGCCGCCCAGGACGCCGCCGCCATGATGGAGCAGATGCCCCAGCCCTCCCCCGTACCCACTCAGGAATAACAATCAGAGCAGGACCTGTATGGAGCTTCCATACAGGTCCTGCTGCTTTTTGAGAGAAGGTTCCCCAGCTTTCCCGAAAATTGGACGGGCCAAAGGGCTTATACTGATAGGAAAAGGAGGGATGTTTATGGAACTGTGGCACAGTTTCAGTGTGGCAGAGACCATGAAGAAAACCGGCGGATGCCGGACCGGACTCACAACGGCGGAGGCGGACAGGCGGCTGAAACGGGACGGCAAAAATTGTCTGGAGGGCCGGAAGAAAAGCGCCCTCTGGCTTCGGCTTCTCTTGCAGCTGAGGGACCCCATGATTCTGGTTCTGCTGGCGGCGGCAGGACTCTCCCTTGCGGCCAGCAGGGGAGAGGATTGGCTGGATTCCGCCATCATTCTTCTCATCGTGGGAGTCAACGCGGTGATCTCCATCACACAGGAGGACAATGCCCGAAAGGCCCTGGAGGCCCTTCAAAAGCTGAGCGCCCCCAGAGCCAGGGTGCTTCGGGATGGAAAATCCATCCAAATTCCCGCGGAAGAGCTGGTGGTGGGGGATGTGCTTCTTCTGGAGGCCGGGGACCAGGTGCCCGCGGACTGCCGGGTCCTGGAGGCCTCCGCCCTGAAAGCGGACGAGTCCGCCATGACCGGGGAGTCTCTTCCCGTGGGAAAGAAGGCGGTGGAGGGCCTTTCTCCCGATTTGCCCCTGGGGGACCGGGTCAACCTCCTCCTCTCCGCCACGCTGATTACGGCGGGACGGTGTACCGCTCTGGTGGTGGCCACCGGAATGGATACCGAGGTGGGACGGATTGCCGGCCTCCTCCTTCAGCAGGAGGAGGGAGAAACCCCTTTACAGAAAAAAATGGACGAGATCTCCAAGACCCTGTCCTTCCTCTGTCTCTGTGTCTGCGGGGTGATGTTCGGCGTGGGACTGATCGCCGGAAAGAATATTCTGGATATGTTCCTCACCGCTGTCTCCCTGGCGGTGGCAGCGATTCCGGAAGGGCTGCCCGCCATTGTTACCATTGTTCTGGCTATGGGGGTTGGGAAAATGGCCCGCCGGAACGCCATTGTGAAAAAACTGCCCGCGGTGGAGACCCTGGGCTGCGCCTCTGTCATCTGCTCGGACAAGACAGGGACCCTGACCCAGAACAAGATGACCGTGACTCAGGTCTTTACCCTTCGCCCCGAGCAGCGGACGGCGGCCCTTACCATCGGGACTTTGTGCAACGATGCCCGCCTGCATCCCAATGGAAGGGTGGAGGGGGACCCCACCGAGACCGCTCTGGTCCGGGCCGGGCTGGAGGAGGGACTCAATCAGATCCAGATGGAGGAGGAATGCCCCCGGAAACGGGACCTTCCTTTTGATTCCGACCGAAAGCGGATGAGTACCCTTCACCCTCTGGGGGAGGGACGGTATCGGCTTTTGGTAAAAGGTGCCCCGGACCTTCTGCTGGACCGATGCCGGAGCGCCTTAGACCGGGAGGAGGTCTCCATGACGCCGGGGCTGAAACGCCGCATTCTGGAGGAAAATGAGGAAATGGCAGGAAAGGCCCTCCGGGTGCTGGGGGTGGCCTATCGGGATTTTCCCTCCGATCCGGGGGTACTTACCGTAGAGGATGAGAAGGACCTGGTCTTTGTGGGCCTCATTGGCATGATAGACCCGCCCCGCCCGGAGGTGAGACAGGCGGTGGACCTGTGCAGAAAAGCGGGAATCCATCCCGTTATGATTACCGGGGACCATCGGCTTACAGCGGTAGCCATTGCAAAGGAGCTGGGAATCATGGGGGAGGGGGGGAAGGCCATCACCGGAGCAGAGCTGGATTTTCTCCCCCAGTCCCTGCTGGAAGAGGATGTGGAATCCTTTCCCGTCTTTGCCAGAGTCACCCCGGAGCATAAAATGCGGATTGTGAAAGCCTTGCAAAAAAAGGGACGGGTGGTAGCCATGACAGGGGACGGGGTGAACGACGCCCCGGCGCTGAAAACCGCCGACATCGGCTGTGCCATGGGACAGACGGGGACCGATGTGGCCAAAAGCGCCTCCGACCTGATTCTCACCGACGACAATTTCTCCACTATTGTCTCGGCGGTGGAGGAGGGGAGAGGGATTTACGCCAATATCAAAAAGGCCATCCACTATCTGCTCTCCTGCAACATCGGAGAGATTCTCACCATCTTTACCGCAACCCTGCTGGGATTTGAGCGGATGCCCCTGCTTCCGGTCCAGCTGCTGTGGCTCAATCTGGTGACCGACTCTCTGCCCGCCTTGGCCCTGGGGGTGGAGCCGGTGGAGCCGGGGGTCATGGAGGAGCCTCCCCGCCCGGCAGATGAAAGCCTCTTCGCCGGGGGATTTGCGTACCGCCTTCTCTGGCAGGGAGGGATGGTAGGCGGCCTCACCCTGGCGGCCTTTTGTCTGGGGGAAACACTCCTCTCCTCCTCCGAGATGGGGGCGGCTGCCGCCAACACCATGGCCTTTGCCACCCTCACTCTTTCCCAGCTTTTCCATGCCTTTGATGTGCGGAGTGAGCACGCCTCCCTCTTCCAAATCGGATTCTTCCGAAACAAGGCCATGAATCGGGCCTTTCTGGCCGGAGTGACCATGCAGCTGGCCGTCCTCCTCCTGCCCCCCTTGAGAGAGGTTTTCTCTGTGGTGCCCATGACGCTTTCCCAATGGGGAGCGGTGCTGGCCCTTTCCATCACCCCCCTGGTGG